>CAZREZ010000239.1:0-5068 GCA_964599115.1 uncultured Bacteroidales bacterium | reverse complement strand
TTAGAGATAAAGAAAAATCAACCAGGCTAAGCACTAATTTAGTGTAAAGCATGTGACTTTAACTTTGTAAAGCATCTGCCTTAACGAACAACCGTTATATGAAATAACAGAATTGAAATGTCACCGGAGCAACTATTAAAAAAACTTAAAGAAGCATCAAGCAACATTCATAAAGCTTCCTATGATCGCATACTGCAATATTTTAACTATCTTGACATAAGTCATCTTCTTGGCATTAGAATACCAGAGGAATTTAGTATTTTTAGGGCTCGGATTGCGGAAGCTGATGAGTTTAATACTGCTCAACAGATTTCATACAATAGAAATCCCATTAAATTTGGAAGAGCTAGTCGTCCAGGTTTTCCTCTCTTCTATGGTTCAATTGCAACCCAACAGAATGAAGAGCCTTTAGTAACAAATTTTGCTGAACTTCTTGAGATATCACCTTATTTAAGCACAGAAGGAAAAATTGACCTAGTTGTTGGCCGTTGGGATATTAATGAAGAAATATATGCAATCTTGATGATTTTTAATCCTGAATATTTATCTAACATTCCACATTTTCATAAACTTTATAAAAAATACCACAAATTAATCATTAACAAATCTCTTCAAAACTATCGTTCATATAAAGTACTTGAATTCATATCATCAGAATATGCGAAACCAAGTTATAATGATGATAACAACTATAAGATTTCAGCTGCATTTTTTGAAGAAGTAATTAAAAGAAGTATATATGAAGTCGATTCAATAATATATCCAAGTGTCAAATGTGAAGGAAAAAATTTTAATATTGCTTTAATACCTAAAGCAGTTGATAAATACTTAACTCTCACTAAAGTTGCTAAAATAAGGCTGTATTATAAAAATTCCTATGTAATTAATGATTACTTAATGACGTGTGATGTTGAATCAGGTATTGATCATTTTTCCCTACAACCAATAACTGATCCAAAATATCATCGTGGTGAAGAGAAATGCTTAGAAATTCTGAACAAGTTGAGTGCTTAAAACTTATATTTCATATAACAAGAATAATCAAAAATATTAAAGTATTGAAATAAAACCAATTAATACAGAAGAAGATTATACAAAAGCTTTAAAGCAAATTGACTCTAAAAATGATCCTAACCGATGATATAAAAAGAACAATCAATTTTTTATCTCCACCTGAAACAATTGTTTCTTTATGCCCGTCAGTTACTGAAACATTGTGTGATTTGGGATTATCGGAAAAAATTATCGGGATAACCGACTATTGTATTCATCCCAAAGACATTTTAAAAAATATCAATAAAGTCGGAGGGACAAAAACCGTTTCAATCACAAAAGTCAAAACATTAAAACCTGAAATCATTTTTGCTGTTAAAGAAGAAAACTCAAAGAAAACTATTAAAATCTTATCAAAAATTTTTCCCTGTTATGTTTTTGATATTAACTCATTTTCAGATGCCCTGAATATGATCAATGTACTTGGAAAGATATTTGACAAAACAAAAAATGCTACTTCCTTGTCAGAAAATATTGTTAAAACTTTTTCGGAAATTCAAGTTATAAAACAGTATTTCAATTACTTATATTTTGTCTGGAAAAACCCATGGATGGTATCCGGAAGAGGCACTTACACAGAATCGCTTCTCTCAATATTTTATTTGAAAAACATTATTAACAAATCAAAATATCCAAAAGTCGAATTGAAAAATATTTCTTCTGACCCGCAAATAATTTTCCTGCCTTCCGAGCCCTATAAATTTTCAAAAACAGACAAGATGGAATTACAGAAAGTATTTCCGAAATCTAAAATCTTACTTGTAGACGGAGAAATGTTCTCTTGGTATGGAAGCAGGATGTTAAAAGCTGCAGGATATATTAATAAACTTATATCTCCCAGATATTTCCGCTGATTAACAGGTCATCAACTGATTTCAGGGGTGATGTGTTTTTTGCAACAACTATTGAATCTGTCATTGCTTCTTCATAAGTTTCCTGCTCTATCGCCCTGATAACTCCTAAAGCAATCGGAAATTCAGGTGGAGTCATTCTTGCAAGCATATTATGGATCCCTGGATCAGGATCGGATTGATTATGTATCAAAACTTGTTTTTCAGTTACCCTGTTTTCTCCTAATTTCGCTACTTCCAATTTTGTCCCTCTTAATATAATACCTTTATCTTTTTCCTCACCAAACAACATAGGTTTACCATTCTTAAGATGTAATTGATTATCTTCTTTGGTTTCTTTAGAAGTAATCAGCTCATGAACTTTATTACTGAAAATAACACAATTTTGCAAAATTTCAATAACAGATGTTCCTTTATGCTTAGCAGCTTCAAATAAAACATCAACCATCATTTTAGGATCAGAATCCGTAGCTCTGGCAAAAAAAGTTCCCTGGGCGCCAATCACCAATTCACCCGGATTGAAAGGAACTTCAAAAGTACCCTGAGGTGAAGTTTTTGTTATAGCATTTTTAGGTGTTGTAGGAGAATACTGACCCTTAGTTAAGCCATATATTTTATTATTAAACAGGATTATATTTATATCCAGATTTCTCCTCACAACATGAATAAAGTGGTTTCCTCCAATTGCCAAGCAATCACCATCACCTGTTATCATCCAAACACTTAATTCAGGGTTTGCTATTTTCACTCCGGTAGCAATTGCTGCTGCTCTACCGTGAATGCCATGTATTCCGTAAGTATTCATGTAATAAGGAAATCTTGATGAACAACCTATTCCGGAAACAACAACAAAATCTTCTTTACGAATACCAAGTTTGGGAAACACTTTCTCCACTGATGATAAAATTGCATGGTCACCGCATCCCGGGCACCATTTTACCATCTGGTCACTAACAAAATCTTCTTTTGTTAATTCCGGAATAACCGGAACCTTAATTTGTGATTCTTCCATTTTTACTACTCATTTAAAAGTGAGCTAAATTTTTCTTTTAATTCGGATACCATAAAAGGTAAGCCCTGAATTTTATTATACTGCTCGTATTTAAATTCAGGTAAATTCATTTTAAGATAAAATACAAATTGTCCGTTGTTTAATTCGCAAACAATAATTTTTTTAAATTTACTGAATATTTCTTTGGTATTTTTGGGTAAAGGATTTATATATTTAAAATGTGCCAGGCTAATATCTTTTCCTTTTTCTTGCATTCTTTCAACAGCTGTGAGCATTACTCCATAAGTACTACCCCAACTAACAACTAATAGTTCTCCTGAGTCATTGCCAATAATTTCTTGTTCTGGAATATAGTTGGCAACTCTTTTAATTTTATCATCTCTTAACTTAACCATAAGTTGGTGATTAAGCGGGTCACTTGAAACATTACCTGTAATATTTTCTTTTTCAAGACCACCGATTCTATGTCGTAAACCTTCTGTTCCGGGAATAGCCCAGTAACGGCTTAATTTATTTTCGTCCCTTCTATAAGGTTTAAAATCAGGGTCATTTGGTTCAACAACCGGAGGGTTAATAACAGGTAAATCAACAACTTTTGGGATTTTAAAAACTTCAGAGCCATTAGCCAAAGCACCGTCGGATAATAAAATAACCGGAGTCATATGCTCCAATGCAAGTTTAGACGCTTCATAAGCTGAATAAAAACAATCGGATGAACTTATTGCTGATAAAACTATTGTCGGGCATTCACCATTTCTACCAAACAAAGCCTGAAAAAGATCGGTTTGTTCTGATTTTGTGGGTATTCCGGTTGAAGGACCACTACGCTGAACATCTACTATCACAATAGGCAATTCAGTCATAACAGCTAAGCCAATTGCTTCACTCTTTAATGATAAACCAGGTCCTGATGTAGACGTTACTGCTAATGAACCTGCAAAACTTGCTCCTAACGATGAACAAATACCGGCAATTTCATCTTCAGCCTGAAATGCTTTTACTGAAAATTGTTTATGCTTTGTTAATTCCTGTAAAATTTCAGAAGCCGGTGTAATAGGATATGACCCTAAAAACAGCTTCCTTCCCGAACGCTCGGATGCTGCTAAAAATCCCCAGGCAGTTGCGATATTTCCAGTGATATTCCTGTATTTACCTTTTTTAAGTTTTGCAGGTTGAACCCTAAATGTAGAATTTATTGCTTCAACATTTTCGGCAAAAATAAAGCCTGCTTTTAAAACTTTTTTATTTACATCAACAATCAACGGGTTAGATTTGAACTTTTCTTCAAAAAAAGCATTTGTTGAATCAAGCTTACGATTAAAAAGGTATAAAACTATACCTAAGGCAAACATATTTTTGCACCTTAGAGCTGCCTTATGTTCAACGCCAAGGTCTTTAACGGCTTCCTTAGTCAATCTGGAAATTGGAGCTTTAATAAGGTTGTAGCCAACAAGGCTGTTATCTTCCAAGGGATTTTTATCATAGCCGGCTTTGATTATCCCTTTTTCAATAAAAGCATCAGAATCAACAATAAGGATGGCATCTTTTTCTGCCCATTTTAATGATGCTCTTAATGATGCGGGATTCATAGCAACTAAAACGTCAGCCAGATCGCCTGAAGTGTGAATATTGTTATGTCCGAAATGTACCTGAAAACCTGATACACCGGCAATTGTTCCCTGAGGTGCCCTGATCTCTGAAGGGTAATCAGGAAAAGTAGCAAAATCATTTCCTGCATAAGCAGCAGAATCAGAAAACAATGAACCGGTAAGTTGTATCCCATCACCTGAATCGCCTGCAAACCTTACAACTACATCATCTATTTCAACAACATGATTTTTTTTATGTGTCATTTGAATATTAATATGTTTAATAATCGCTGCAAAGTTAAATGTTTTATTTATCTTAAAAACAAGTTTTACAACAAATATTTTTATTCAAAAAATATTTGTTTATTTAGAACATATATAAATTACTTAATAGCTAATTTTTTTACAAAATCTATTTATATTTGCATCAATATTTTTTTTAATTATTAACATAAAATTTTTCAATTATGGCTTATAAAATAACAGACGAGTGTACTGCTTGTGGAACATGTATTGATGAATGTCCGGTTGAAGCAATTTCCGAAGGTGATATTTATGTAATT
>CAZREZ010000238.1:0-5123 GCA_964599115.1 uncultured Bacteroidales bacterium | reverse complement strand
ATCCTGAACCGGGATAAAGTATGACAGAATTTCCATAACAGAAAGAAGTGTCATTACCAAGGTTAATATAAAAAGCAGGAGCAAATGTTACGTTAATAGTGTCTGAAGAAATACCACAAATATTTGATACTTCAATCCAATAAATACCTGATTGTGTGACAATATAAATAGAATCAGTTGTTCCGTCCTGCCATAAATAGTAATCATATCCAGTTCCCGGATTTAATGTAAGAAACGAGCCGTCACAGATTGTGGTATCATTACCAAGAAAGACATTTTGCGAAGGTATCACGGTCAGCAAAATTGTATCAGCAGCAATACAGCCGTTTGTGTCGGTAACTTCTACCCAGTAATAACCTGTATTACCTGCAATAAAAATAGAATCGGAAGAACCATCCTGCCAAAGATATGTTTCATATCCTGAGCCGGCATTAAGGATTATACTGTCGCCTGAGCAAATAGTAGTGTCGTTGCCAATGTCTATGGAAGTTAATGATAAAACATTAACGTAAAGAGAATCCAGATTGTCAGGATTACAACCATCAATTAATGAAATGTATATGTAACCTGATGTTTGTCCGAAATCAACAATTATTGACGTATCACCCTGACCCGAAACAATAGTAGCATCTTCGGGGACAGTCCAATTGAAATTACCTGCAATGTTTGGCAAAATGCTATATAATACACCTTGCTCTCCAAAACATACTGTATCTTTTCCAAAAATATTTACAGGTTCAAAACATAATATTCTGAAATCAGGGTGTATGTTTAAATTATTTGTATTGTGTTGAGGAAAACCCGAACCTGTTCCAATAGTTGGATTTACTAAAATCTCTGTTATGTTTGCTGCTGAAATAATTGTATAGTTAACATCATCTCCACAACAAGAATTACCTGATTCATCGGTTTTAATTATAAGCATATCAGCGTCACTACTTCCAAAACTTTCGGTTGCTGAATTGATAATAAATCCTCCATCGTTTGCAATATCAACAAAAGCATCATATTCATCATTTTCTCCTCCAAAGGACTTAGCCCAGATAAGATTACCTGCTTCATTAACTTTAAACAAATAAACATCATAACCGCCGGCTCCGAAACTGTTTGAAAATCCTGAAATAATATATCCGCTGTCATCAGTCTTTTTAATTTGATAAGCTTTATCATCATTGTATCCACCATAAGTTGATGACCAGATTAAATTTCCTGAATTATCGGTTTTAATAAGAAGTATGTCATAACTACCGGCTCCGAAACTGTTAGTATACCCTAGAACTAAATATCCATTGTCTGAAGTTTCAACAATATCTCGTATGTAATCGTCTGAATAACCACCATAAGTTTTTGACCATAAATGAATGCCATCAAAATCTAATTTAGATAAAATAAAATCAAAATTACCCGAACCAAATGAATTAGTGTAACTTGCAATAATCAGATTATTATCTGATGTTACTTTTATTACCCTGTTATGGTCACTATTAAACCCACCAATTGTTTTAAACCACAAAAAATTACCACTTTCATCCATTCTGGCGATATAAATATCAGAGATTCCCTGACCAAAACTTCTTGTATTTCCGGATAAAAAGTAATTATTTTCAAACCTTGTGATATATTGCAATTCATCATCTTCATAAGAACCTGCAAATTTTTCCCATATAAGATTTCCAAGTGAGTCAATTTTTATTATATACCAATCATCATAATAAGTGACCTGATCTGTTTTTTTCCATCCTGCAATAATATATCCATTTTGTGAATCTTCTATAATATTTCTTGGCAAATCCCTGTTTGAAGTTCCAAATGATCTACTCCATTGGATTTGCCCTAACTCATCTAATTTTGTGACTAATATATCGGAATCTCCCTGACCATAACTTTTTGTTTTACATGTCAGGATGCAGCCATTATCTTTAGTTGTTAAAATATTTGAGGAAACTTCTTCATTAGTACCTCCAATTATAACATGGTATTGGATTTGTGAATTTGCGGATAAAAAGAATAAAGTTGTAATAAAAATTATCAGTAATGATTTAATTGCTTTCATAAATATTTTATTTTAAAAGAGTAATATTCCCCTTTTTAATAATTTGTTGACCACTAATACATGTGCCTTTTAAATAATAATTATAAACATCCATTTCCTGTTTTTTGACTTTAAATATTCCGTCCCAACCTATACTGATATTTTTTGTTTGAAATACCAATTCACCGATGCGGTTGAATATCATAAGTTCAAATTCTGAAAAACCTGAGCCACGGACATAAAGAATATCATTTTGACCATCACCATTTGGTGAAAATCCTGTTGGTACTGCTAAAATACATTGTGGAAATTCGCTTATTAAAATTGTATCGTAATTTATACATCCGTCTTTTTCTACTTCCACCCAGATTAATTGCTTTCCACTAACTGTAATTGTTTGCGTTGTATTGCCTGTTGACCAGTAATATGTTGCTCCGGGATTTCCTGCATTTAAAGTTATGTATTCATTATATCTTAGTGTAGTATCATTTCCAAGATTTACAACCGGTAATGGTAATACAGTCAGATAAATACTGTCGGTTGAGCTGCATCCATTATTATCAGTTACAATAACCCAGCATAGCCCGCTTTGGAATGCAAAATAAATTGAATCGGTTGAACCATCGTTCCAGTAAAAATCTAAACTATCTGATTCTACTTTAACGAAAATTGTATCACCTTCACATACGGTAATATCTTCACCTAAATTAACATAAGGTTTTGGTAATCTGAAAATTAATATTGTATCGGTATATGAGCAATTATAAGCATACATTACCTTTACCCACAAACTGTCTTCATTTGTAACAGTGTAAGTAGGAGCGGTGCTTCCGTCCTGCCATAAAAATGTTGTATTTATATCTGTATTAAAATTATCGGTATTAATAATAACTTCATCACCCGAACAAATTGTTGTATCGCTTGTAAAACCATAAATATATCCCGGGGAATTAGTAAATATCCAACCTGAATTATTTGATATATCAGTGCTGTAATTCCCTGCAAAGAATGAAGCACCTCCTGTTGCCTGAATATCCCTCATATCAATAAAATCACCACTGACAATACCTGCAGGAACTGAAATAATAGCTTGTTCACCTTCATTTAGAGATCGCAATGTGATTGGGAAGCAGTTGTTTCCACGAATATAAAAATTCCCGTTAATGGTTTGAGTAATGCCTTCTTCTAATTCATAAGTGTTTCCTGGAAAAAATTTCAATTCATTAAAAGTATTATTATCTTTTAATATTCCGTTACTAAATAACTGTGCATTGTTGATGAAGTTGGTACCATCAATATTTGCATTTCCGTATATATTTAAAATTTTGTTGATTGTGTTATTTCCTGTAATATTCCCGTTTTCGTAAATTATTGTTGAGTCAATAGAATTATTTCCCGTAATATTTCCATTACCGTTAAAAATAATTGTTTTTATCTCGTGGCTGCCTCCTGATAAATTACCGTTTGAACCATAAATTTCCACATAATTGATTATGTCACTGTTATAAATACTTCCGTTGCCAAAGAATAAAACAGTGTCAATTATACAATCTCCATGGATATGACCATCATTTTCAAATTTCACAATATTATAGTTTGCATTAACATTATTATTGTATAATCGTGATCTGCCGCTTTGAAATTCAATATTGTTGTAATTAAGTTGACCGCCGTTATCTGTCCTGATAAAACCATCAGTGCCTGTTGATATAATTAATGAATTTTCTGCTGAGAAATTTAAGTTTATTCCATCAATGAACCATGCTTCAGTGCTTCCACCATTAACTGTAATTATTGAAGATTCTATTAATAAAGAACGATGGTTAGTATAACCGGAATTAAAAACCCGGCAAAAAATATTATTTTGATTTGAATTTAATGTTCCGAAAATAAAATTCAAATTTTCATCAACATAAAAGTTATCATTTAAAATCCATTCGCCATTAATTCCCTGAAAATAAACATCATTGTTAAATGATTGATTTGCTGAAGTAATAAAATTGTTTTTATTTCCAGATTCAAAAAAAGTATAGCCCTTGAATTGTAAATTCATTTCATTTATAAATTTTAACGAACCGAAAATACTTAGATTATTTGTGTCGGGTCCATAAAAAACAGGATTAAATTCTGCTCCTGTCCAATCCATATTATTGCAAACTGCATTACCAATATTAATAAAAACCGTATCATTTTGAAAAGTAAAAGAATTTTCATCAAAATGAACATTATCAATAGGAGTAGGAATACAATATCCTTCCGTGCCCCCTGAAGTTCCTGCCCAGTGAAGCGAATCATTCCAGTTTCCCTTACCGCCAACCCAATAAAGTTCCAATGGCTCTGTAGTATGAATAATCCAATTTTCATTATTACCCAGGTCAACGGAGTTGTAAGCTATAAAAGGAATTTCGTTTCCCAGACCTTTTATATCTCTTAATGATAAATAATCGGCTTCAATTGTTCCGTTTACTTTATGTAAAATAGCTTGTTGTGTATTCAAATCCGATTGTAAAATAATAGGTCCCGTGCAAGCACCGATAGCATTAAATTCATCAATAATTGTTTGGGTTTTTTCATGTTCAAAATAATAAGAATTAACTTTCGTGAGTGTTAAAACACCAAAGGTATTCTCACCATAAAATTTGCCATCACCTAATAATGTTGCTGTTCTTATATTATTATAACCTGATATTAGTGCCTGATTATAAATAATTGTTGTATCAATAAAATTTGTATCCTGAATATTACCGTTTCTGTAAAATAATGCTGTGTCTATTTGATTGTTGCCAAAAATATATCCGTCATCATAAAAAAATGAAATTTCAATAACATGATTACCTCCATCTAACATGCCGTTTTTGCCCTGGAATATTGCAGTTTTGATAGTATCACTATTCAGGATAGTACCGTTTATTCCATAAAAGCAAGCGGTGTCTATGGTGCAATCTCCAATTATTTTCCCGTAATCCTTAAAAAAACTAACTAAGTTATAAACACAATAAGCTCCTTGATTTGTTAGTGACGATCCATTACCATGAAATTCAACATTATTATATATAAACTTGTTTCCATTAAAACTTACGATATTCCCCAT
>CAZREZ010000237.1:0-5156 GCA_964599115.1 uncultured Bacteroidales bacterium | reverse complement strand
ATAATTGACTTTATGGGCAGACACTATTTTGAATTTATGTTTATTTAGATTAAATAAAGTTTACAAACTTAATAAAGTTATTTGAAAAACAATTTAAAAGGTAATTTAAATTAGCATTTTTACATCAATTCAGTATAATTTTAAGTTGGCTTGTTTTTATATAAAAGGTGATGTATGGCTTTTTGGGCATTTGCAATACTGTATCCCCAATGAGTCTTAAAAAGAAATTTGCATTCATAAACTGCATTTTGTTTTGCTGCACGAGTGTTTTTTTGGTAAAGCATAACAAAGTCTTTTAAATCCTGATAAATGTCAGTAAAATTTTCAGCAAGACTTGCTTTAACAGGATCATTTTCTTCGGGGCTATTAAAATCAATGAACCAATAATTATCATCTTTATTGAATTTATTTCTTAGTTCATTAAAGATTGTTTCCCATTGTTCTTCTGTAACAAAACGTTCATTTGCATCTGTGTTTTCCACATTAACAACTGGAAGTAATGAACCTTTAAGATAAAGCAAAGGTGATATTTTTTGCAAGAACTGCAATATATCAATCTTAGAGTAATTTTCTGATTTTTCAATAAACAAACAGTATTCGTTTGCAACTGTTAGTAATTCAATTACATTTTTTGAATAAGCAGGTTCATTATTAATTTCGTTCATTGTTTTATTCAATTCCTAATGATTTTATTATGCTTTCAATTTTTTTGTCTAAGTGTTTATTTAGTTCATCAAATTTATTTTTATCATCAAGTTTTTCTTTAACACTAAAATAAAATTTGATTTTAGGTTCGGTTCCTGACGGACGCATACTTATTTTACTTCCATCTTTAAGGAAAAACTGCAACACATTTGATTTTGGCAAAAAGATTTGTTTTTCTTCACCGTTAATAAGATTTTTTTCTTTCTGAATCAAATAATCTTTAATCGTAACAACTTCAGAATTATTAATTGATACCGGAGGATTATTGCGAAATTTTTCCATAATTTTCTGTATTTCCTCAGCACCTGATTTTCCTTTTCTTACAACAGAAATTAATTTTTCTTTATAAAGATCATATTCCAGATAAATATCAATAAGCAGGTCAAATAATGTTTTACCATTATCGGCAGCCCAGGCAGCAGTCTCGGCGATTAATGCACATGCACTAACAGCATCCTTATCTCTCACAAAATCGCCAATCAGATAGCCATAACTTTCTTCACCACCACCGATAAATATTTTTTCACCCTCATTTTGTTTAATAATATCTGCGATCCATTTAAATCCGGTTAGGACATCAAAAGATTCAACTCCATTTTTATTTGCAATATCTTTTAACAACTCTGAGGTAACAATTGTTTTCACGATATATTCATAACCATTAATTTTTCCCTTTTCTTTCCAATTTGTAATCAGGTAATAAATAAGCAAGGATGCTGCCTGATTACCATTTAGTAAGATAATTTCGTTTTTATTGTCTTTCACTGCAATTCCAACCCTGTCAGCATCAGGGTCCGTTGCCATAACAAGGGTTGCATCAACTTCTTTGGCTTTTTTTATTGCCATTTCTAATGCAGCAGGTTCTTCCGGATTGGGAGAAACGACTGTCGGAAAATTGCCATCGGAAACATTTTGTGCATCAACAGAAAATATATTTTCAAATCCAAAATCCTTTAAACACATTGGAACAAGTTTGACACCCGTACCGTGAAGTGGAGTATAAACAATTTTTATGTCTTTATGTTTTTTAATAATTTCTGGTGATAATGTAAGTTCTTTTATCCTTCTCAGGTATTCTTCATCAACTTTTTCACCGATTATTTCAATATTTTTTTCAATTCCATTAAATTTAACGTCATTAATTTTTTTTATCTTTTTCACTTCATCAATAACATTCTTATCATGAGGAGGAATCAGTTGTCCGCCATCATCCCAATAAGCTTTGTAACCATTGTATTCTTTTGGGTTATGTGAAGCAGTGATAACAATTCCGCTCTGGCATTTAAAATAACGGATAGCAAATGACAATTCTGGTGTTGGACGAAGGTCATCAAATAAATATACTTTAAAACCGTTTGCTGAAAATACTTCGGCTGTAATTCTTGCGAAATATTTACTGTTATTCCTTGAATCATAAGCAATAGCCACTTTTATTTGGTCTATATCGGGAAACATTTTTATAAGATAATTTGCCAATCCTTGCGTAGCCATTCCAACAGTATATTTATTCATCCTGTTAGTTCCAGCTCCCATTATTCCTCGAAGTCCACCTGTACCAAACTCCAAATCTCTATAAAAAGATTCAATAAGCTCCTGGGGATTATTTTCAATTAATTTTTTAACTTCTTCTCTTGTTTCTTCATCATAACTGGTATCAAGCCACGACCGGGCTTTCTCAAGAGTATGTTTGTCAATTATGTTTTTCATTATGATTGTATTTTAGAGTTAAACAAAATTACTTAAAGTTTAAAAAACACTTTCTGTCCAGCGATACATAGCATCGTGTTTGGTTTAGTGTTTCAATATAAAAATAAAATAATCTACTTGAGTTCTTCAAGACATTTTTCCAGACTATCTAACCAGTATGGAATTTCAATATCAAAATCGTTTTTTATTTTTGCTTTGTTAAGTATGCTGTAAAATGGTCTGGGGGTAGGAGTTGGATAATCCTTTGATTCAATGGGAGTAATTTTGCAATTTATATTTTTTAATTTCATGATTGCTTCTGCAAAATCATACCAACTGATTGCTCCTTCGTTTGAAAAATTATAAATTTCTATTCCATTAATATCTTTTAGTTTTGGAATAACTTCAAGTATTACTTTTGCAAGATCGGCGGCATAAGTTGGGGTTCCTATCTGATCAGCAACAACTTTTAATGAATCTCTTTCATTGCCGTATTTTATCATAGTTTTAACAAAATTATTTCCAAATCCTGAATATAGCCATGAAGTCCTTATTATTATTGCATTGCCTGAATATTTTTCAATCTGTATTTCACCATTAAGCTTAGTTTGACCATAATAAGAAATTGGATCAGGTTTATCTGTTTCCACATAAGGCTTATAGTTCCTTCCATTAAATATATAATCAGTAGAAATATGAATCAGTTTTGTTTTGAATTTTTTTGAAATCTCAGCAAGATATTTTACTGCAGTAACATTTATTAAATCAGCTAATTTCCTGTGGGTTTCTGCTTTATCAACATCAGTGTAAGCAGCACAATTAATTATAAAATCAATTTTATTTTCATTAAAAAATTTATCAAGTTGCTCAACATCTGTAATATCCAATTCTTCAACATCAGTAAATATAAATTTGAAAGAAGGATATGAAGATGCTAATTTTTGGATTTCATTTCCCAACTGCCCTTTTGAGCCTGTAACAAGTATGTTATACATTTTTAAATTACTGATTTAAAATATTCTATTGTTTTGATAAGCCCTTCTTCAAGGTTAATTTTTGGTTCCCAGTTCAGTACTTTTTTTGCCAGAGTAATATCAGGTTTTCTTTGCATCGGGTCATCAGCAGGCAATTGTTGATAAACAATTTTAGATTTAGTTCCTGTAAGTTCTATCACTTTTTGGGCTAATTCCAACATAGTAAATTCGTCGGGATTTCCAACATTTACAGGTCCGGTGAAATCTTCCCCTGTGTTCATTAATTTTACCATACCATCTAGAAGATCATCTACATATTGGAAGCTTCTTGTTTGTTTTCCATCACCATAAATAGTAATATCTTCCCCTTCTAATGCCTGAACAATAAAATTTGATACAACTCTTCCGTCATGCGGATGCATTTTAGGTCCGTAAGTATTAAAAATCCTGATGATTTTAATTCTTACATTATTTTGTTTATGATAGTTTACAAACAGGGATTCAGCACATCTTTTCCCCTCATCATAACATGCTCTTGTACCGATTGGATTAACATGTCCCCAATAGCTCTCGGGTTGGGGATGAATTTCAGAGTCGCCATAAACCTCACTGGTTGATGCCTGTAATACCTTTGCTTTGATACGTTTTGCCAATCCCAGCATATTAATTGCACCTGCAACAGATGTTTTTATTGTTTTAATCGGATTATACTGATAGTGGATTGGTGATGCCGGACAAGCTAAATTATAAATTTCATCAACTTCAATAAAAAAAGGCATTGTAACATCATGACGAATAAGTTCAAAGTAAGGATTGTCAAGCAAATGAACAACATTTCTTTTTTGTCCTGTAAAATAGTTGTCTAAGCAAGCTACTTCATTTCCTTCATTTAAGAGGCGTTCACAAAGATGAGAACCAAGAAATCCGGCACCTCCGGTAACTAAAATTTTTTTCTTCATAAAAAATGTTTTTATTTGGTTGTATCAATACCAATGCAGAAATATTTAAAATCTTTTTCTTTTATTTCTTCAACATCATAAACATTTCTTCCATCAAAAATCACTGGTTCTTTCAATAATTTACGAACAATATTAAAGTTAGGGAATTTAAATTCGGGCCATTCGGTTATAAGTAGCAAAGAATCTGCATCAATTAAAGTATCATACTGGTCGGGTGCATATTCAATTTTATCACCTAAAATTCTTTTAGCTTCTTCCATTGCAACAGGATCATAAGCTTTAACAGTTGCACCTGCGTCTAATAATTTTTGTATAATAACCAATGAAGGAGCTTCTCTCATATCATCAGTTTGAGGTTTAAATGAAAGACCCCATAAAGCTATTCGCTTACCTTTTAAATCATTATTATAAAATTTTGCAATTTTTTCATACATAACGGTTTTCTGATAATCATTAACATCTTCAACAGCTTTAAGAACTCTTAAAGGGTAATGAAAGTCTTCTGCTGTTTTTATCAGTGCTTTTACATCCTTAGGGAAACATGACCCGCCGTAGCCTGCACCGGGATAAATAAATTTATTTCCAATCCTTGAATCCGAACCTATTCCTCTTCTAACCATGTTAACATCAGCCCCAACAATCTCGCATAAGTTAGCTATGTCGTTCATAAAACTGATTTTTGTAGCAAGCATTGAGTTGGCTGTATATTTTGTCATTTCAGCAGATGTAATATCCATAAAAATTACTGGATGACCATTCATTGTAAAAGGTTTATATAATCTACTCATTACTTTTTCTGCTTTTTCTGATTCTAAGCCAATTACAATTCTAT
>CAZREZ010000236.1:0-5164 GCA_964599115.1 uncultured Bacteroidales bacterium | reverse complement strand
TTATATATTTGCCGAACAAAATTTTCAAATGAATTATTTACATATTAACAAAATAAAATAAAAAATGTACGGTAAAATAAAAGAACATCTACAAAAAGAATTAGCCGACATTAAAGAAGACGGTTTATTCAAAGAAGAAAGAATTATTGTAACTCCTCAAAGTGCAGATATAAAAGTTGACACAGGAGAAGACGTTTTAAATTTTTGTGCCAATAATTATTTAGGACTGTCAAATCATCCTAAACTTGTTGCAGCAGCAAAAGAAGGACTGGAAACACACGGATACGGAATGTCATCAGTGCGATTTATTTGCGGCACTCAGGATTTGCACAAAATTTTAGAAAGGAAAATTGCCGAGTTCTTCGGAACAGAAGACACAATTTTATATGCTGCCTGCTTTGATGCAAATGGTGGATTGTTTGAACCATTATTAACTGCCGAAGATGCTGTTATTTCCGATTCTTTGAATCATGCTTCAATTATTGACGGAGTGAGATTGTGTAAAGCACAAAGATTCAGATACAAAAATGCAGACATGGAAGACCTTGAAGAAAAACTCAAAGAAGCACAATCAGCACGTTTCAGAATAATTGTAACTGATGGTGTATTTTCAATGGACGGTAATGTAGCTCCTTTGGATAAAATCAACGAACTTGCAAAAAAATATGACGCTTTAATAATGGTTGACGAATGCCATTCTGCTGGTGTAGTTGGAAAAACCGGTCGCGGTGTGACTGAATATTTCAACATCAGGGGCGAAGTAGATATTATTACCGGAACATTAGGCAAAGCTTTTGGTGGTGCTATTGGTGGTTTTACAACAGGGAAAAAAGAGATCATCGAAATACTACGTCAACGTTCACGACCATATTTATTTTCAAATTCAATTCCTCCAATGGTTGCCAATGCAGGAATTGCAATGTTTAATATGATGGCCGAGACTACAGAATTACAGGATAAATTACACTCTAACACTGAATATTTTGTTGAGAAGATGATAGATGCAGGATTTGATATTAAACCTACAAAATCAGCAATTTGTGCAGTTATGCTTTACGACGCTAAATTATCTCAGGTGATGGCTGCAAAATTATTAGCAGAAGGAATTTATGTTATCGGATTTTATTATCCTGTGGTTCCTAAGGATCAGGCAAGAATCAGGGTTCAGCTTTCTGCAGGACATAAAAAAGAACAATTGGATAAATGTATCACCGCGTTTACAAAAGTTGGAAAAGAATTGGGTGTGATTGAATAGAGTTTGTATGTGAAGTCAAGGGATTTCATGAAATGCATGAAAAAATAAAAATTAAAGGACCTGATAGTTTTTCAACAACTGTCAGGTTTTTTTCATTCCAAATGAAAAATAATGTAAAATATTTTCATTCTAAATGAAAACATCATAAATTTGCTTTTTTAAAAATCCAATCAACTTAATATGTGTTAACTGCAAAAATCTAAACACATAAAAAATGCCAGAATTATGAATCAAAAATTAATTGTTTATAATACTCTTTCGCGGAAAAAAGAGCTGTTTGAGCCGCTGAATCCACCTTATGTCGGAATGTATGTTTGCGGACCTACAGTTTATGGCGATGCACATTTGGGTCATGCTCGTCCTGCTATCACATTTGATTTAATATTTCGTTATTTACAACATTTAGGATATAAAGTTCGCTATGTGCGGAATATCACTGATGTCGGGCATTTGGAAGATGATGCCGATGGGGGTGAGGATAAGATTGCAAAAAAAGCAAGACTTGAGAAGCTTGAACCAATGGAAGTGGCTCAATATTATTCCGACCGCTATCATGCAAATATGGAACAATTGAACGTGAAAAAACCAAGTATTGAACCACGAGCTTCAGGACATATAATTGAGCAAATTGAAATGATAAAAATAATTATGGATGCGGGTTATGGATATGAGGTAAACGGTTCTTTATATTTTGATGTTGAAAAATATAATAAATCACATCACTATGGAAAATTGTCAGGAAGAAAGATTGAAGATTTAATTTCCAGAACCCGTGAATTGGAAGGACAGGATGAAAAAAAGAACGGTTTTGATTTTGCTATTTGGAAAAAAGCCCAGCCTGAACATATAATGCGGTGGCCCTCGCCCTGGAGCGATGGTTTTCCCGGATGGCACATGGAATGTTCTGTAATGAGCTGTAAATATCTTGGTAATCACTTTGATATTCATGGTGGTGGAATGGACCTGCTTTTTCCTCATCACGAGTCGGAAATTGCCCAGTCGCAGGTTGCCAACGGTGTTGACCCTGCAAAATACTGGATACACAATAATATGATAACAATTGACGGGCAAAAAATGGGTAAGTCGCTCAATAATTTCATTACTCTTGATGAATTTTTCCTGGGCAAACATGAGTTTATTGATAAAGCATACAGCCCTATGACAGTTCGTTTTTTTATCTTACAAGCTCATTACCGAAGCACTCTTGACTTTTCAAATGATGCCCTGAAAGCATCCGAAAAAGGATTGGATAAATTATATAAAGCTATTGATACTCTGAATAAATTAAAACCGGGTGATAAGTCAACATCAAATATTAAAGAACTGGAAAAGAAATGCTATGAAGCAATGAATGATGATTTTAATACTCCGGTTCTTATTGCCCATCTTTTTGAAGGAGTTAAAATTATTAATTCTGTTAATGATGGAAAAGGATCACTAACAGCAGAAGACCTGAATTTATTAAAGAAAATATTAAACAATTTTGTTTTTGATATTTTGGGATTAAGAAAAGAGGCAAGCGTTGATAAAAATTATATGCTTGATGACATTATTAAAGTAATACTTTCTATCAGGCAGGAAGCTAAATTAAATAAAGATTACGATACAGCCGATAAAATCAGGGATGAATTAACAAAACTGAATATCCGGATAAAAGACACAAAAGAAGGAGCAAGCTGGGAGATAAAGGAATAACTATTTAGTGCTTGTCAATAAAGTCAGACAAATTTTGAATTAATCCCGAAAGCTATCAGAGATTTTTTAGCTATAAATTAGTTTATATAATCATAATATACTGTTTGTTAAACATTTAAATATATATTTAATCAATATTCTCAATTATAGCTAAAACTTCTTCCCATTTTTTATCATCCATTTTAGCTCCGAGAATTTCTATCACTTTTCCGGCAAGAATAGTTCCGATTTTTCCACATTTTTTCAGAGAGTAATTTTTTGATAAACCAAATAAAAATCCCGAAGCATATAAATCGCCTGCGCCGGTAGTATCAAAGCTTTCAATTTTTATAACATCAATTTTATGTTTTTCATTTCCTTTTTTTATTAACGAACCCTTACTTCCTGTTTTCACAACTGCAATCTCGCAAAGTTCGCTTAAAATTTCTAATGCCTCTTCGGGTTCTTTACCTGTAAATGCTCTTGCTTCGTCTTCATTAGCAAATACAACATCAACATATTTTATTAATATTGTTTTTAAGAATTCAAGGTTATCTTCAACTACATTATAACTTGCCAGATCAAGAGAAACAATTAAATTATTTTCCTTAGCAAGTTTGACTGCTTTTTCTAACAATTCATGATTTTGAACTAAATACCCTTCTATGTGAAAATAATTGAAATCTTTAAATTGTTCGGATTTCAGGTCATCGGCTGATAATTCTATTGCTGCTCCCAGGTGGGTTGCAAAGGTTCTTTCCGAATCTTTGCTTATTAATGCAACTACTCTGCCAGAGTGATTTTTGCTGAAAAAAAGGATAGGTTCAATATTGTTGCTTCTCAGGTCGTTGTGAAAGAACTCACCAAATTCGTCCTTGCCGACTTTTCCCATAAAAGCAGTTTTAATACCCAACTTTGAAAGTCCGTGTATTGTATTAGCAGCAGAACCACCAGATGTTAGTTTTTTATTAAGATGTTTGCTTTCTGATAACAATTTGTCAGATTTGTCTATATCAACAAGCTGCATACTGCCTCTTGGCAAATAAAATTTATCAAGTAAACCATCATGTTCAAGCATTGTCATGATATCTACCAAAGCATTTCCAATTCCAAGTATTTTTGTCATGTTTCCGTATTAAAATTTGAAAGGGGTAAATGTAAGGAATTTTATTTTTTTAAACTGAATAGATGATTAATAAAAATATTTACTCATATTTTAATGTTTCAATTTAATTTTTTTTTATTATCTTTGGTTTAATTTTGTAAAAGAAATATATTTTCTGCAATACTGTTAAAAATGTCTATAGAAAAAAGCAACTTAAATAAAGGTACTTCCTTATCAGGTAACTCAAATGATAATTTTAGAAATTTGCAGGAACATGAAATAAAACTCCGTGACTTGTTATTAATTTCCAATGATTGGGTATGGGAAATTGATGTTAACGGCATATTCACGTTTACTTCTAAATTAATTGAGAAAATATTGGGTTATAAACCTGATGAAATCATCGGTAAACATATATCTTATCTTTTTTTACCTGAAGATAAAGAAAAAATTTCAAAAGAAGTTTCAAATCTTATTGCAGAAAAAAAACCGTTTAAAAATCGTGTAAACTGGAATTTATCAAAAGATGGGAAAAAAGTATGTTTAAAAACAAATGGTATTCCTTTTTTTGACAAAAACGGAAATCTTATTGGTTATCTTGGCGTTGATAAAGATATTACAAAAGAAAAACTATATGAAGAAAAATTAATAAAAGAAATAGCCGAAAGAAAAAAAACAGAAATTAAATTAATAAAAGCTAAAGAAGAAGCTGAGGCAGCTACATATTCAAAGTCATTGTTTCTTGCAAAAATGAGTCATGAAATCCGTACTCCGATGAACGGAATTATCGGAACTATAGATATTTTAAAAGATACGGTTCTAAATGACGAACAAAAGGATTTCGTTGATATTATTGATGTGTCAGCAAATAATCTTATGTCAATTATTAATGATATTCTTGATATTTCAAAAATTGAAGCCGGAAAAATTGAACTTGAAAAGAAAAATTTTAACCTATACATAATAGTTGATGAAATAATTAAATTGCTGAGTTATAAAGCTTCTGAGAAGAGTTTGATTATACACAAAAATATAAGTCAGGATGTACCAGAATTTGTTATTGGTGATTTTATAAGATTGAAGCAGATTATCATTAATCTGATGAACAATGCAATAAAATTTACAAAAAA
>CAZREZ010000235.1:0-5194 GCA_964599115.1 uncultured Bacteroidales bacterium | reverse complement strand
AAGAAGAATCGCTCAAGTAATTATTGACGAGAACAAGTATCCCTGGTAGTAAGGGCTTGATACATCAGACGCTTACACTAGTATTTGAAGCCCCGTTCCGAAAATCGGAACGGGGCTTTCTTTTAAACCGTCCGCGCTCTTTCTACCTACCTCCACGCAATGGCTGTTACCCACCAAACCAATGCCATTGTACGCTGTTGAATTTTTTCATACTTTCGTTTAATTGCATACCATATAACAGATCATTGTAAATACCATCAAGTGAATTCTGCAAGGGATAAAAACTAATCATTTTTTTAACAAGTGTAATGGAATTAATCAGGGCAATATCAGACCCTGTCAGCAACTCCATTGAAAGACAAAAACGAAGCAGGTATGTTTTTCTTATTAATTCCCCCAGCAAAGGAAGTTTCAGTAACAGGCTGTCCTTATATTCTCTAAACCATAATTTATCCCTGACAATATAGTAAAATATAATTATAATTATTGATATTATAACCATAATTATTATTATTTCGGATAAGGCATGAGACATATTAATAACGATTTTGGTTAATGCAGGTATTCCACTGTCGAATCGTTTATATATCTCCTCAAACATAGGAACAACAAAGTTCATCATAAAAAACACAGCCATTAGTGCAGTTAAAATCACAATTGCGGGATACATGAACGCACCGATTATTTTTCTTTTCTGATCAATTTTTTTCTTAAAATAAATGTTCAGGTCAGACAGGACTTTATTTACCTGTCCGGTTTCTTCGCCAATTTTTATACTATAAAATTCATATGCAGAAAATTTTCCGGTTTTTTCAAATGCCTCGGATAAACTCGCTCCTTCAATGATTAATTCAATAATTGAGTCAATAAAGACTTTGTCTTTGCTTTTTGAAAAACTTTCTTTTAATAGTTCAAATGCATTTATAATATTAATACCCGAGGATAAAAGAGTACTGAGATCGTTGTATAATTGTTGTTTTTTTGTCGGAAAAGTTTTTTCTGCTAAAAGTTATTTCTTGATTTAAAAATGTTTTCCAGTTTTTTTTCATCCTGAAATTATTTGTTTCTATTTTCTGATTTTTGTTTTTTATTTACTATATATGTTAATGTATCATTTAATAAATGGAATTGAATTTTATATAAATTGTTCATTTTTATTTGGTTAACAGGTGTACAGTATATTTCAGGAATACTTTTAATCAGGGTATCACAAGCATCCTGAATACAACGTAAAATTATGTGTTTATCAAACCGGTATTCAACCTTTCCATTTGATTTTGTAAAAATTATTCCGGTTTCTTCAACCTCTAAATAAACCGAAGATTCCATATCATTTTCAATCGTGTTAATAAAAAGATACATGCTGGAAATAAAATCACTTTGCTTTTGGTAATTCACTAATTGCTTGTTAATGATGTAAAATGCAGAGGTTGCTATTAAAATTACAACAGAGATTATTAATAATACAACTACCATTTCCATAATGGTAAATGATCTTATTCTATTTTGTAGCGTCTTCAAAAAAAGCATAGCTCATAATTAACAATAAGTTCCTTACTTTGGTCAATCAAAATTCCGCTTTTAGAATAAATTTTAATATTTAAAAGCAGTAAATCAGGATTTTCTTTATATTTTTCTATTTTCTTTACTATATCATACTGCTTAACCGGTAACCACTCATCAAAATATATTTTTTTTAACTTTGTATCTACCGATACTTGTTTTATCATAAGGACGGCATTTAAATGATCCCATGACCTTTCGGTTTTTAATATATTCACAAAAACTGTTAGGGCTATGCTGAAAGCAGTGAGTATTATTGTTAAAGCCACGATTGTTTCCACCAAAGTGGCTGCTTTTATTTTTTTTCTCAATACAGACATTTTATGATTTTTCCGGGTTTACCAACGTTAAGAAAATCAAAACCAATAAAATCATCAGATAGTTTTTCACTGCTAATTTCCACATCTAATAAATGATTCAGGTAAATAGAAGAAGGTGTATGTAATCTGAACTCTTTACAGGTAATTGAGCCAAAAACTTTACCTTTTAATTCTAATGAACCGCTTGAATATACCTGTCCCTTAATAACAACATTATTCTCAATATTAACCTCATTTTTGTTCAAACTCATTTCAACATTAGTATAAAAAAATACAATGCCGTTTACAATTGTACCTTCATTTATCCACAATGTTGAAATTGTTTCTTCAATATTATAAATTATCCCTAAAACCGAAGGATAATTAAATACGCAATTTTCACCAACAATTAAAGTGTCTTTTGCAAAACATTGTATGTTTCCAATAAAATTATTTTCAATATATATATTTTTTCCATAAATAATAACATCTTTAAGTTTACATGAATTAGATATTATTACTTCATTTTCTGCAATAATTACAATATTCCCATGAATTATAATGCCATCTAAAAAAATATTGTCAGGTTCGTAAATAACTAATGTTTGATTGTAAAATGAATTAGTGATGGAATCGTCCTTAATTTCATCATAGTTTTTTTTAACATACAATGGAGAATTTAAGTACTTTGATTTTATTTTATTTAGAGAATTGTATTCGGAAATCCTTTTTAACACTGGAAGATTTTTTTCACTAAAACTATATTTGCCTGACAAGAGCCGGTCTCTTTCAAAATGTCTTCCTTCAACATATCCCCTTTTGATTCCTGCTTTCGGGATTTTACAATTTCCATGGATAATGGTATTGCCGCAAAGACACAATGGTTTGTTATTGTCGGAAAGGTATAAAGCTAATGTACTATCGGTCTTATAAAAATTTCCTGCAATTGTTATTTTTTCTTTTTTAATATTCTTGCATTCTGCTTTGCAGTACAATAAATCAAATATCCCCCATGTGTCTTTTTTTATTGTAACACTATCAACACTTTCGTTAAATAATGAGATCTTTCTTTGTTGTTCGTAATCAATAACCGATGTATCTGCTAAAAGCAAAGAAATCCCTGAGTTAACATTTAACCTGAGTTTATTTTCAATGCTGAATTTATTTCTAAGAGAATGGTTGAAATAGGAAATTAAAATAATTGAACAAAGTATAAGTGAAATTATTATAAGTATAAAAACAGCATAAACAAGAATTGAGGATTTCAGTTTTGGTTGTGCGTACTTTGTGTAAAACAGCATAAATATGTTAATTATTTTTCTATTCCTTTTTTAAACCTGATCTTTTCTCTTATCTCAGTATTATCATAATTAATTGCCCATCCATGTTTTAATCCTTCTTTAAAATTAGTAACTGAAATTAATCTTCCTTCTACATTATATATTTTTGTTTCACCATCCTTAAGTCCGGCTTTCCAGTTCTCTGTTTTTTGTAAAGTTCCATATATATTCCAATACATCCATTCGCCGTCTTTCAAACCAAAATGAAAACATCCCTTGGTTTTTAATTGTCCGGAGGGATAAAATATCATATAATTTCCATGAAGCAATTTACCTGAAAAGTTACCCTGAGTTTTATATATACTATCATTGGATACCCAGTAGTAGATCAAATGACTCTGTGTTTGATTTTTAAAAAAATTGCTACCTGTAAGATACTCAAGCTTAACAATTGAGTCGTTGTAATTATGAGTCAGAAAATTAACAGGTAAATATTTCAATGAATAGTAGTTATTATTGCAACTCAAAAAAAATAAACCGGTTAAGCCAAAAAGAACAAAAATTTTTATGTATCTATATATCATAATATTAGCTATTTATAAACCACTTTCTTTATGTTTTGATATAAAAGTATTATTGAATCATTTGAAGACCTCAGTAGTTTTATATTTTCAATAATTTCATTTTTACTCATTATATAATCCATTCCGTTGATTCTGATATTTATCTTCTTTTTATCTGTAACAGTATTGCAAACCACACCATTGTATTTTATCTTCGGCCAATTAATCTGCTTTTTTATATTTTGATTTTTTAAGTGATCCTGACGTTTTGTATTTGGTTTTATGTGTAATTCTTTTTGTTTGAGAAAAGGATCCGGATAATTAAGAAATAAGGAAAAGGTATCATCACTGATAATTTCATTTTGGGTACTATTGTTTTTTATTTCCTTTTTAATGCTTTCATAACCATCTACTTTATAGGATACAATCTTATAAATTATTAAACCCCATATTACTATTGTCAGGGGTATAAGTATATAGATATATTTTTTATTCTTCATTTTTTGATAGAATTGTAAATTTCCATAATGAACTATAATTACTAATATTTCCTGCTGCATCAAATGATCTCACATGCCAAAAATAACTGCCTGGTCCTAATGAATCATTATAAAATGTATCAGTAAGTTGTTTTTTAAGCTTAATATTAAATAATAATGAATCAGTATATACAATAAGGCTGTCTTTAATATTTGAACCAGTATTTTGGTCTCTTTCCCATTCAAAATATATTACTGTATCACTCAATTGGGAATTATAAGGTGGTTTTATCAGAACCGGAGCAGAGGGGGGTGTTGTATCAATATATAAATGTCGGCTTGAGTATGCTGTATTTGAAAATTCATTTTGCCCCCTTACTTCCCATTCATACGAACCATCACCATAAGATAAAACGAGAGTAAGGTTATCATATATAGTTGTTTCATAATAAACCAATTGTGAAGTATAATACAGTTGTAAATTATAATTATCGGCGTTATATAATGGAACCCATTTGAATAAAGTTACTGTTTGATTTGTAGTATCGTAATTAACAGGCGAAAGTAATTGAATTGTTTCCTGTGAAATATCATTAGTGCTATCAATATATAATGTATGGTTAAAATATTCTGTTTCATAGGAATAATTTTTAGCACGCACCCGCCATTGGTACTCTCCTGGTATCATGGTATAATCAAATTTTGTTATTTCCAAAGTAGAATCAATAAAAATACGTTCAATATATTGAAAAGAAGGAGAAACAAGCTGGAAATCATATTTATCGGCAAAATCAACTTCTCCCCACCAAAAAGTTTGTGTTGCGATGGTAGTTCTTAAACTATCGGGTGGTGATAGTAAAACAATTTTATTATTTCTTATGTCAGGATCGACTATTTCAGTACATGATAGTATAATCATGGAGAAAAATAATGTAATTAGTATTGACAATAATTTTAATGAATATTTCATCTTATTAATATTTAATTCAATATTTGATAATATTTTTAAT
>CAZREZ010000234.1:0-5212 GCA_964599115.1 uncultured Bacteroidales bacterium | reverse complement strand
ATAAAGTTATTACCTGGGATAAATCAAAAAAGAAATATCTTAATTATATTGATATTATTAATTATATGAGGGAGCGTAAATATGATTATGTGATAAATATCCAGCGATATGCTTCCAGCGGATTTTTAACTGTTTTATCAGGTGCAAAAAAAACTATCGGTTTTAATAAAAATCCGTTTTCTATGTTTTTTTCAAGATCAGTAAAGCATACAATAAAAGGTAAAAATGAAACACTGCATGAAGTTGACAGGAATTTAAAACTTATTGAAAGTTTAACTGATGATAAAAAATTTCCGGTTAAATTGTATCCGTCAAAAAAAGATTTTGCCAAAACATCACAATACAAAACTTTTCAGTATATTTGTATTGCTCCTGCATCGCTTTGGTTTACCAAACAATATCCGGTTGAAAAATGGATTGAATTTGTCAGAGAAGTTCCTGCTGAGATGAGGATTTACTTTTTGGGCTCTGCAAGTGATTATGATATTTGTAATAGAATAATTGAACAATCAAAGCGTGAAAATTGTTTGAATTTATCTGGCAAATTAAGTTTTCTGGAGTCCGCAGCATTAATGAAAGATGCCAGGATGAATTTAGTAAATGATTCGGCAGCTCAGCATTTGGCATCGGCAATGAATGCACCGATTTCAACCATTTATTGCTCAACTGTGCCGGCATTTGGTTTCGGTCCATTATCGGATGATTCTGCAGTAATTGAAACAACAGAAAAGCTGGATTGCAGACCTTGTGGCTTGCATGGTTTAAAAACCTGCCGGAAAAAGCATTTTAAATGTGCAACAACAATAAGAACGGAACAATTATTGATGAGAATATAAATTGCGTGTTGATTTTTAAAGGCTAAAGGCTAAAGTAAAAAGTAAAAAGTAAAAAAGTGAAAAGTGAAAAGTAAAAAGGCTTAAGTATGATTATATTATTTGATTTATGGAGGAAGAAATTTTAAATACGGTAAAGGCACTTAAAGCAGGAAAAACAATTCTTTACCCAACCGATACAATTTGGGGTATTGGATGTGATGCAACAGGTTCAAGAGCTGTACAGAAAATTTACAAGCTAAAAGAACGCGTGGAAAGCAAAAGCTTGATTGTTCTTCTTGACAGTGCTGAGAAGTTACCCTATTATGTTGAAAAAATTCCTAAGATTGCCTGGGACTTGATTAACAGCATTGATACTCCATTGACAATTATATACCCGAACGCAAAAAATCTTGCTAAAAATGTTATTGCAAAAGATAAAACAATTGCAATAAGAATAACTAAAGATGAATTTTGCAGGAGAGTTATTGAAATGTTTAAAAAACCTGTTGTGTCTTCTTCTGCAAATGTTTCTGGTGACCCGTCTCCGATTATGTATAATAAAATCTCAAACCGGATAATTGAGGGCATTGATTATATTGTAAAATTGTATCATAGCAGGATAATAGATGTGAAACCTTCAACTATAATTAAACTTGATGTTAACGGAGAATTTGAGATTATCAGGAAGTAAGGTAACAAGATAAAAGATGTCCATACTCCAGTTGGTCGAAAGGAAAAAGATAAAATTAGAAATTAGAAATTGAAAATGTAGTGTTTACCACTTTCCAACAAAATAGGTACATTTGACTTTCTGTTATATGTAAATAGTTGCCTTTATTGGGAAATGGTAACTATATAAACGAGTTGAACAAATATTATGAAATATAAAAACAGAAATAATGTGAATTTTTATGAACGAACAGGAGGACAAGGAGGTGGTACTAATCAAAGTATAATTGGTATTAAGAAATAACGTTTGCCAACATAGAATCTAAAAATTATAAAAATGATCAAAGTAGCATTCATACAATTTGCACCTCATTTGGGAGATTTGAATAAAAATATTATTTTACTTGATAAGTTAATTGATAAATCAAAATCTGCTGATCTGCTTGTACTTCCCGAACTGGCAAATTCGGGGTATAATTTTAATTCAAAAGAACAAGCATTTCAATTAGCCGAAAATGTAAATAAAAGCAAGTTTATCAGATTTTTACATGATAAATGCAGAAAACACGATCTTTATATAGTTTCAGGGTTTAATGAAATTGATAGCGGGAAATTGTATAACTCGGCAGTTCTGATCGGACCAAATGGATTTATAGGGAAGTACAGAAAAATACACCTTTTTTTGAACGAGAAAAATATTTTTTCAAGAGGTAACATGGGTTTCCCTGTTTTTGATATTGGTTTTTGCAAGATAGGGATATTAGTGTGCTTTGACCATTTTTTCCCTGAAGCATGGAGAATACTTGCCTTAAAAGGTGCAGAAGTAATATGTCATCCTTCAAACCTGATAACTAAATTCGCACAAAAAGTAATACCAGTACATGCATTGATCAACAGGTTTTTTGTTATTACCGCTAACCGTATTGGTAAAGAAAAAGAGCTGGAATTTACTGGCAAATCCATTATAGTAAATACTGTGGGAGAAATAATTTATCAGGCACATGAGGATGCAGAAGAAATCGGCATTATTGAAATTGACCCTGAAATATCAAAGGATAAGATGCTAACTCCCGGCAATCATATCCTAAATGACAGAATCCCCGAAGAATATTCTGAGTTAATTAACAAACTTTAACAAATAACCCCCAATACTAAATCGTAGTTATTTCGTTTTATTATAACTTTGAAGTCTATAATTATTTAATAGAATTAAAATGAAAAATTCAACAAAAAAAATTACAACAATAATTATAAGTTTAGTTATCACAATTTTTATATCTGCATTTTCGAATAATTATGTTTTTTCACAGAATTATGATCCGAACAAAACAGGGAAAAAATTAGCAACAGCGATGCAAATAATTAAATATGCTTATGTTGACAGCATTAACGAACCCGAATTAGTTGAAAATGCTATTATTGAAACTTTGAAAGAACTTGATCCTCATTCGGCATATATTTCAAAAGAAGACCTTGACAAAGCCAACGAACCTCTGATAGGTAGTTTTGAAGGAATTGGAGTATCATTTCAGATTTTTAAAGATACCATTCTTGTAATAGCCCCGATTCCCGGAGGACCATCTGATAAGTTAGGTATACTTGCCGGAGATAAAATTGTAAAAATTGATGGCGAGGATGCAACAGGAAGTGAAATTAATAATGAATACGTTTTTAAAAAATTAAGAGGTAAAAAAGGCACAAAAGTGAATGTAGGTATTTATCGTAAGGGAAAAAAAGACCTGATTGATTACACTATTACACGCGATAAGATACCTATAAACAGTATTGATGCTGTTTTTATGGCAAGCCCTGATATTGGTTATATTAAACTCAACAGGTTCTCAAAAACAACAATGGAAGAATTTCAAGAATCATTAAAAGAACTTGATGATAAAGGGATGGAAAAACTTATTCTTGACCTGAGAGGAAATTCAGGAGGTTATTTAAATACTGCAGTTGAATTATCCGATGAGTTTTTGCCCAATAATAAATTAGTGGTTTATACTAAAGGATTGCATAGCCCTGTTCGTGAGTATAATGCAACATTAGAGGGCAACTTTGAAAATGGGAAACTCGTGATTTTAATTAATGAGGGTTCTGCTTCGGCAAGCGAAATTGTTTCAGGTGCTGTTCAGGATTGGGACAGGGGAATAATAATAGGCAGACGATCGTTTGGTAAAGGATTGGTTCAAAGGCCATTCCAGCTCCCTGATGGTTCTGTGATAAGACTTACTACAGCACGTTATTATACTCCCACAGGTCGTAGCATTCAACGTCCTTACGAGAACGGAGTTGAAGACTATTACAAAGATTTGTATAACAGGCTGAAAAATGGTGAAATGATACATCCAGACAGTATCCATTTTCCTGATTCACTTAAATATTTTACTTCGAAAAACCGACTGGTTTATGGTGGTGGTGGAATTATGCCTGATGTTTTTATTCCCTGGGATTCAACAAGAGTTTCCGATTATTATTCCGATTTGATAAGAAATGGAGTGTTGAATAAGTTTATTATTCAGTATATTGATGATAATAGAAAAAAATTATTGAAAAAATATCCGGATTTTAAAACTTATGAAAATAACTTTAAGGTGGATGATAAGTTTGTGAATAATTTTATTGAATTCGCCGAAAAAGAAAATGTTGAAAAAGACGAGGAAGGATTTAAAATTTCAGAAGTATTAATTAAACAGCAAATAAAAGCTCTTATTGCACGTAATTTATGGGATTTAAGTTCGTATTTTGAAATAGTAACAAAAATTGACGACGGTTATTTAAAAGCTGTTGAAATTTTGGAAGATGGAGTTTTGTTTAAAGAACTTAATGTCGGGGATTAATCACGATAGCTAAGATGCGGAGTATCGGCTATAATGGTATAAAGGATATTGTGGGAGAATTAAATACTGACACAGTTCAATGAGCACTCCTTTATTTCCCCTATTTCCATTATCCCCCTTTATTTCTTAATTCAATAATAATTACTGCATGTTATTATGTGAGAAATACATTGACCCGAAAATATACATTGCCTTACCGGTTATGGACGAACCGGATTATTTGCCTTCTGTTATTGCATCTGTTAAAAAACAAGCTTATAAAAATTATGAGTTATTTGTTTGTATCAACCAGCCCGATGATTGGTGGTTACAAAACGAAAAAATTAATATCTGTAAAAACAATTTAAGATCAATAGAATATCTGAAAAGCATCATGGGATTTCCTGTAACAATTATTGACAGATGTTCAAAAGGAAATGGCTGGAAAGGAAAAAAATTCGGCGTTGGTTGGGCACGGAAAACTCTTATGGATGCCATTAATAAGATTGCCGATAAAAATGATATAATCATCAGCCTTGATGCGGATACAGTTTTTTCAGAGAATTATTTCCAATCGATTATAAATAATTTTATTCAAAATCCTGATGCAGTTGCCTTGTCGGTTCCGTATAATCATAATTTAACTAATGATGAAATTGCAAACAGGTCTATTTTGCGTTATGAGATTTATATGCGTTATTATTCTATAAATCTTTCGTTGATTAATAATCCATATAATTTTACTGCTTTGGGATCTGCGATTGCTTTGCCGGTATGGGCATATAGAGGTATTAACGGAATCACGCCGCATAAAAGCGGAGAAGATTTTTATTTTTTACAGAAGTTGCGAAAATTCGGAGAGATAATTTTATGGAACAACGAAAAAGTTTATCCTGCAGCACGATTTTC
>CAZREZ010000233.1:0-5212 GCA_964599115.1 uncultured Bacteroidales bacterium | reverse complement strand
TACAGAACCAGACTAAGATTATCTTTCAGATTCCGTGATTGATCTGAATGAGCTATTCCGCATCAAGCTGTGATGTATCAAGAAGTCAGTAATTGGAATTCAGTATAAAAAATTACTTTTTATACCAGAAAAAGAAACGCTGCTGTTCAAGTTTCTGTTTTTTGGTTTTTGCCGTATATACAGGTTTTAAAGTATATGGATCATAACCTGAATAATATATTGCAGTTGACAATGTCATTGGTGTTGGTGTAAAATCCTGAACCTGTTCAAGCTTAAATCCTAATTTTTTTGTTTCAGCAGCAAGTTCTGCCATATCTTCAAGCGTACAAGCAGGATGACTTGAAATAAAATAAGGAACAAGTTGCTGATTTAATTTATTTTTTTGATTAACCTTGTCAAATATTTTTTTGAATTCATAAAAATATTTAAAAGAAGTTTTTCTCATTTGTTTTAAAACCTTTTCGGATGTATGCTCGGGAGCAACTTTTAACCTGCCCGAAACATGATGCACAATCAGTTGTTTGATATATTCATCATAACTATTTTTCCTGCTATCTTGTTCCGGTTTTCCAACCAGCATATCATATCTGATACCACTGCTTATAATTGCTTTTTTTATCTTGGGAAAAGAAACAACTTTCTTGTAAATATCAATTAATGATTTATGACTTGTATTCAGGTTTTTACAAATATCAGGAAAAATACAACTTGGTCTTTTGCATTTCTCACAAATTGAAATATCATTTCCTTTCATTTTATACATATTGGCAGTAGGCCCTCCCAAATCGCTGATATATCCTTTAAAATCAGGCATTCTCGTAATTTTATCCACTTCGTTCAAAATTGATTTTTCCGACCTGCTTGTTACAAATTTCCCTTGATGGGCCGAAATCGTACAAAAGCTGCAACCGCCAAAACAACCTCTGTGCAAATTTACCGAATGTTTTATCATTTCATAAGCCGGAATTACTCCACGTTTTTTGTATTTGGGATGGGGCAAACGTGTAAATGGTAAGTCAAATGAAGCATCAATTTCTTTCTCAGTCATAACAGGAAAAGGAGGATTGATAACCAGGGTTTGCTTACCGGTTTTTTGTACTAAGCGTTTTGTTTGAACTTTATTTGATTCCTGCTCAATGTTCTTAAAATTTTTTGCAAAAATTTTTTTATCTTTCAGGCAATCTTCATGTGAAGCCAATTCAAATGTTTCCCTGTAATTATTTTTTGGTATGCTATTTTTTTCTGATAATAAAAAAGCCGTTTGAGGGATTGTATTCAATGAATGAACCGGAATATTTTTATCAAGTAAATGAACGATTTGTCTTATTGCCATCTCCCCCATTCCATAAACAAGAATATCGGCATCACTTTCATAAAGTATCGAAGGATTTAATTTATCCGACCAGTAATCATAATGAGTAAGTCTTCTTAAAGATGCTTCAACACCACCTATTATTACAGGTACATCAGGATATAGTTTCTTCAGGATTTTGGAATACACTACAGTAGCATAATCAGGTCTGAAGCCGGCTTTTCCTCCCGGAGTGTATGCATCATTTGAACGAAGTCGTTTATTGGCAGTATAATGATTCACCATTGAATCCATACATCCGGCCGTAACACCGAAAAATAATCGCGGTTTCCCAAGCTTTTTAAAATCCCTCAGGTCATCTTTCCAATTGGGTTGCGGAACGATTGCCACCCTGAAACCTTCATTTTCAATTATCCTTGCAATTACAGCATGTCCAAAAGAAGGATGGTCAACATAAGCATCACCTGAAAAAATTATTACATCCAATTCATCCCAACCATGTTTTTCAACTTCTTTTTTTGTTGTTGGCAGCCAGTCGGTAATTTTATAATCGGAATTTTGCATTCCTGTGTTTTTCTTTTTAAAAATGAGTGACTGAGTGAATGCTAAAATGATTAAATAAAAAAATGTTATTTATTGTAGCCATATGAAGAATTTATTTTCAATAGTTATCAGGATTTGTTATGTTTCTCAATATTGATTAATTCTATCATTCACACATTTAAGCATTTTATCATTCTATCATTTAAGCAATAATTAGTAAAAGAAACAAAAAATTATCTACCCGAAGCAGCAGAAGTTACAACTGCAGTTGAAGTAACAGCAGCAACTACAGCGGCATTTACTTCACGAATGGTTTGATCAACAGCTTTACCAATTTCAGAATTGTTTTTTATTTTTTTGACCATCTTTTTGGCCATTTTCTTTATTTCTTTATCTTTAAATAATCGTCCATAAATATTCAGTGCTCCTAACAAACAAAGTAATATTTTCAACTCTTCATCATCATTTTTCCCCTTTATCAGATCTCGTAAATTTTCAATATATCCCTCTTTTATTTTTTGATTTATCAGAGGGTGTTTTATAATTGGAATTATTCCTAAAAAAAGAGAAGTATTTTTCTCAAGAATTTTCTTTGAAATAAGACGAGTATAGATTTCCTTTTTATACTTTCGTGGCGAAAGACCGATTTTTGAAACCCAGCGTTTAATTTTTAATTTCTTTTCTTTTTTCCTGATCCGCCTGATAACATCATCAAGAATAATATCACCGGTAGATTTTGTATTTCTAATGACAAGACGATTTTCGGAAAGTATTAATTTTTTGCTTTCAATAAGCTCAAGAATAATCGCTCCGGCAAGTGCATAACTTAATTTATTTGCATACGACCATCCCGTTTTATTACTTATGGAAAGTAGTACAAGTTTTTCTTTTAAAGTTAGTTCCATGTTTATAGTATTAATGTTCACAAAAATATTTTATTATAACAAATCATCAATAGCTTTCAATTCATCAGCGGACAGTTCCTGGCGTCCTCCTAATAATTCGGTTATTAATGTTATTTTCGCAGAAGCTTCAAAAACTTCAAGGCGGTCGAATGCTTCGAGCAGTGTTTTACCAACAGTCAAAACACCGTGATTTTTCATTAAAACCACATTAGCATTTAAGGTGGCTTCCGAAACTATTTCTGCAAGTTTTTCAGAACCCATCAAAGCATATTCTGTATAAACCGGCTCACCAACAACAAACCTTGCTTCACCATTAAGTTTGCAATTAATTTTTTTGTTTGTAGTTGAAAAACTAGTTGCAAAAGGTGGGTGAGCGTGAACAACAGCTTTTATATCAGGACGCTTTTTATAAATGGATAAATGCATGCCGGTTTCCATACTTGGCTTTAATTCGGGAGTAAGATTTTCCACGTCAACACTCAATATTCCAATCTGCCCGGCAATCAGACGAGCTTTATCCAATTGTGAAGGAGTGATTAACACATTTTTTTCATCTGCTTTAAAACTGATATTACCACCCGAGCAAGTGGTTAGTTTTTGCTCGTATAATCTTCGCATGAAATAAGCGACTTCTTTTCTTTGGGATTGGTAAATCATAAATTTTTTTTTAAGTTATTAATATAGTACAAATATATGTACTTACAATGAAAAACATCAAACTTTTTAACTAATTATTTTAAACAGTAAAAAATTATAGAAAATATTCATAGCTTTATATAATTCTTCAGTTGATGATACTCACCCGGTGACCTGGAGTCAACGGATGAGTTATATTCAATATTTTGATACATGAATAATCCCGTCATTTATGGCGGGGATTTATTATTGTAATACAAACGTTGGCTTTAGCCCAAAAGCTAATATTAATCTTTGGATTAAATAATTAATATTACTATATTTGAAAATTGTATTACGTACAAACTTTTGTCCATTAATTTAACAAATTGAATCATGAGCCGTTTATCAAAATCTAATTACCTGAAGGGGATACAATGCATGAAATCTCTTTTTTTGAAAATATACCATCCTGAATTAAGAGATGAGATAAGCGAGGAACAGCAAGCAATTTTTGATAAAGGTCATCTTGTGGGAAGGACAGCGCAGAAATTATTTCCGGAAGGAATTGATGCTTCCGAAGGCAAACATATAGAGGTTAAAAGGTCTTTAGAATACACAAAAGAATTAATTAATAAAGGAATAGATGTTATTTATGAAGCTGCTTTTGAATATGATGGGGTATTGTGCTATATGGATATTCTTGTAAAAGAAAACGGTAAATGGAAAGCTTATGAAGTGAAAGGATCCACCGGTCTTAAGGATTATTATTTACATGATGCTTCTTTGCAATATTATGTTATAAATAACGCAGGCTTAAAGCTTGATGATATTTTTTTAGCACATCTGAATAATAAGTATGTACGAAAAGGAAAATTAGAAGTAAAGGAACTTTTTACTGTTGAGACTGTTAAGGATAAAGTGATTGCTATGCAAGGCTCTGTTAAGGAGAATATTGTAATGTTTAAAAATCTATTAGCTCAGAAAAATATTCCTGATATTGATATTGGCGATTATTGTTCAAATCCTTATAACTGTGACTTCATAGGATATTGCTGGAAACATATACCTGAAAATTCGGTTTTTAATATTAGCAAGCTGCGAAGAGAAAAGAAATTTGACCTTTATCGAAAAGGGATATTAAATTTTAATGATATACCCAAAAACTATCCGTTGAATAATTCCCAACGGATGCAGGTAAATTCTGAACTCAATAGTAATATTTACAGAGATCAAAAAAAATTGGATCAGTTCAGAAAGAATCTTAAGTATCCATTGTACTTCATGGATTTTGAGACAATTCAGCCTGCTATCCCGCTTTTTAATAATTCAAGATCATATCAGCAGATACCTTTCCAATACTCCTTGCATATTCTTGAAAAGCCCGGAGCAACCTTACAGCATTTTGAATTTCTTGGAAAGCCACCCAAAGACCCTAGAACCGATTTCATAACAACGCTGCTTGATAACATTGGTAAAACAGGAAGCATACTGGTATATAATAAGGCCTTTGAAATCCGTATTTTGAAAGATATAGCAAGGGATTTCCCGGAATATAAAATACAGATAGAAGAAACGCTAACCAGAATTGTTGACCTGATGGAACCATTCAGAGACAAATATATTTATAAGCCGGAAATGAAAGGTTCATATTCCATAAAACATGTTTTACCTGCCATGGTACCTGGTTTTTCATACAGCACTCTTGATATACAAAATGGAAGTATTGCAAGTAATACTTTTGAAAGTATGTATTACGATGTTGATAAATACTCAATAAACGAAAAGAGGAAACAGCTTTTGGAATACTGTAAGATGGATACATTTGCAATGGTTA
>CAZREZ010000232.1:0-5239 GCA_964599115.1 uncultured Bacteroidales bacterium | reverse complement strand
GCTTAAAGACAGTATTATAATGCAAATAATTAGCATCGTATAAAACAATAAAGTAGTGATACAGTAATCTTAAAATAGAATGGGGGGGGGGGTATAACTATCGGCAATACAGTTATTTAGGAATTTGCGTCTTGTAAAAAAACTATAATATTCTTTATTGTTAAAATTCATTTGCTTTGTTCTGATTTTGTAAAGATAGTAAAAAAACAAAATAAAAACTAATAAAATTTTTAATCACCACGATAGCAGAATAACAATTGTTTTATTACTTCTGACGCAGGATAAGCCATACGGGCTAATGAAACGAAGTAAATCCGTACGACTAAAAGGAGTCCGTATGGATGGACTTCGTGTCGCTGGTTGCTGGTTAAAAAAATTCCATTTCTCTTATAGCAAAGATCGTAAAAAATTCAAAATTTGTTCCTGAGGAAATATTATAGAAATGCAATGTTTAAAAATAAATATTTTTTTATTTAAAATAAATATTTACCTTTGTCGTCATTATTTAGTGGAAAGATTTGATTGATTGCAACCACGGGAAAAAATGCTAAAACAATGCTTTTACCTGCCAATCATCAATCTCCCGACAAAAGTAGAAAAATAATTAATAAATAATTTAAAAACTTTTATATTATGGGATATTTATTTACATCAGAATCAGTATCAGAGGGACACCCTGATAAAATTGCGGATCAAATTTCGGATGCATTACTGGATGAAATGCTACGTTACGATCCCGAGTCAAAAGTAGCATGCGAAACCTTAGTTACAACCGGCTTAACAGTTTGTAGCGGAGAAGTCAGAACAAACGGTTATGCCGATGTTCAGAAGATTGCCAGACGAGTTATTAAAAGAATCGGTTATACAAATACCGATTACCGTTTTGATTATAATTCGTGTGGGGTTATTTCAACAATTCATGAACAATCGCCTGATATCAGGCAGGGAGTTGTCAGGAAGAAGAAAGAAGAGCAAGGCGCCGGCGACCAGGGGATGATGTTCGGGTATGCTTGCACTGAAATGGATAATTTGATGCCAATGCCTATTGAACTTGCTCATATTTTTTTACAGGAATTATCTGCGATTCGCAGGGAAGGCAAAAAAATGAAATACCTGCGACCCGATTCAAAATCACAAATTACCATTGAATACGGTGACAATAATAAACCTGTTAGAATTGATACCATAGTAATTTCAACACAACATGATGATTTTGATACAGAAGAAAACATGTTGAAAAAAATTAAGGACGATGTTAGAAATATTCTTATTCAGCGTGTTAAAAAAACTTTACCTGCCAGAGTGAAAAAATTATTTAAAAGCGATTTCAGATTATTGGTTAACCCAACAGGGAAGTTTGTAATAGGCGGTCCAAACGGTGATACAGGACTAACAGGAAGAAAAATTATTGTTGATACCTATGGTGGACGCGGTGCTCATGGCGGCGGTGCATTTTCAGGAAAAGATTCATCAAAAGTTGACCGCTCCGCTGCTTATGCAGCACGTCATATAGCAAAAAATCTGGTTGCTGCCGGCGTTGCTGACGAAGTCCTGGTTCAGGTTGCTTATGCTATTGGTGTTGCCGAACCTGTTGGTTTGTATATCAATACTTTTAAAACTTCTAAAGTAAAAGACAAAAACGGTAAAAAGCTTACGGATGGTGAAATTTCAGAAAAAGTAAATAAAATTTTTGATATGCGCCCCTATGCAATCATAAAGCGATTTAGTTTGAAAAATCCGGTATTTGAAAGAGCTGCTTCTTATGGACATTTTGGCAGAGACCATTATTTTGAAGATGTTGAAGTATTTTACAGCAGTAGAGATACAAAAACAAAGATTATCGACGGACAGGAAAAACACTTCAAGAATGTTGAATTCTTTGCCTGGGAAAAATTGGATTATGTTGATAAAATAAAAAAAGAGTTTGATATTTAGAATTTATTTGTCATTTGCTTTTTGTTATTTGGTGCTTTATTTCAAAATTTGTTTGACTTTATGGACAGGTACTAAATAGTTTGATGGTTGACTATTGAATGACAAATAACCCTCAACTAAATATTAGTATTTTAATGAGACACTAGTTTTATTAAACCAAAGCAAAACAGTTATGGAAATTCCTGGAAAACCCCGCTTTAAACCTGAAATGACTCTTAATCGTATTGAGGCATTAACAGATGGAATATTCGCTATTGCAATGACTTTACTTGTATTAAGCATTGATCTGCCTGAAAAAGATTTAAGCCTATCAGGCACACCATTACATAAGTTCTTATTGAATCAATTAGATCAATTTTATCTTTAATTGTTCCGTCTTATGCAGGTTACTCGTATTTATTGTTAATTCTAATTTTTAACCTGAAAAGGTTTTACAATAAAAAGCAATAATGGTCTTCTGTTTTCCGCACACATATATAAAGTGGAATGTTTCAAGCCAAAAAAACAATAAAAAATTTCTTTATAAATATTAATGGTGTCCCAATTCGGGAAACAGAATTTGTAAATTACATGGTTAATATTATTTTTATTTAAAACTCTAATAGTTGGGCTATTGGCTAAGTGGGAGAATAGCAATTTGGAAAATGATGATTTTTAATACCCTTTATTATATAGAAATCTAATGTCTTACAATTAGTTTTTTTGTTGTGTATATGTCTCCGTTAAGTATTAAAGAATAAAAATAAACACCATCTTTAAGATCGCTGGTGTTAATTGTTACTTTACCCTTAATATCCTGTAATTTAACATTCCTAACTGTTGAACCAAGCAATGTGCTGATAATAATTTCCGCATCTCTGAATTCATTGTTAAATAAATAATCAAAATTTGTTTGAGTGTTAGCAGGATTGGGATAAGCATTTGAAAATTCAATATTGCTTAACAAGTTTTCTTTAACTGATGAAGTGCCACCTAAATATTTAATTTTTACACAAACTGAATCTTCAGGATTGTTTTCATCAAAAAACACATACATTATTTCAGAATTGCCGATATGCCCTTTACCTTCATAATGTCCTTCAAATCCATTATTGGTCGCATCAGGATCTATTGAAACAGCTATGGGAGATACATAAGTGTTTGATGGAAAACAAACTCCGCTCCAGCAAAAAGTATTATCAGACCCAGTTACAGTATCAATGATAACTTTTTTTACTTTTATTGATAATGTATTAGTTGAAATATTGGTTACCCAAACAGGAGCTGCAAGCAGTTCGTCAGGACTTCCTACAACGGCCAATGTTGAATTATTTGGAATACTTCCTTGTTCGTTTGATAGTTCTAAACTTTGTCCGAAAGAAAGTGTGACAAAAAAACATGCGAGGAAAATAAAAAGTATAATTTTTTTCATGATGTTAAAATTTTATTGTATGTAATATTTTGTTTATTCTGATTTTATAACAAAAATTATGCTAAACCTTAATTATTTTAACAAAATTAGAAAAAAATTTAACATCTTAAATAAATATTTTGTTAAAAATTATTAATAAAATTTAATTTTCATCATCAATAATTCAAATATTTTTGAGATAATTAGAAGAATTTTATTATTTTATATATAAAAAGCTCTATGTTTAATATTTTTTATATAATTTTACAAAAAAAATTAAATCATAAAAAATACAATTTATTAATATTCATTAAAAATCAAGTTATCATGAAAAAGTTTTATGTTCTATTTATCGGAATTTTATTTTGTTCATTCTTAAACGCTCAGCAAGTAGCAAGAGATAAGGTTATAGTAGAAATTGCTACAGGTACATGGTGTCCATATTGTCCTGGTGCAGCAATGGGGGCTGATGATCTGGTTGCAAATGGGCATGAGGTTGCAATTATAGAATATCATAACGGTGATCCGTATGCAAATACTGCCTCAAACTATCGTAACGGTAGTTATTATAATGTTTCAGGGTACCCGACTGCAAAGTTTGATGGAACACTTTCTGTTGTAGGTGGTAGTACTTCTCAAAGTATGTACCCGCAATATTTACCCAGATATAATCAGCGTATAGCTGTTAATTCTTCTTTTACAATTGATGTTCAGGGTGTAACATACGGACTGATTGATTATGAAGCAAACATCACTGTTGAAAAAGTGGCAACATCATCTGCATCAAATATTAAATTACATTTGGTTTTAACCGAATCAAATATTGAATATTCCTGGCTGGGAATGTCGGAATTAAATTTTGTTGAAAGATTAATGGCACCAAACTATTTAGGAACGTCAATTGATTTTTCAGGTGGTAATACACAACAGGCAACTCTTAATTTTAATATGGAAGATGACTGGGTTTATGAAAATTGTGAGGTAGTTGTTTTTATTCAGAATAATTCAACAAAAGAAATTTTGCAGGGAACAAAATTGAGCTTAATGGATTTTGTACCTGCTTATGATTATGATGCTACCATTATTGACATCAGTAATGTTCCTGAAGATAATTGCTCAGGAATCGTTGCTCCGGTTGTTACACTTAGAAATAATGCATATTCCGACCTGGTGCAGGTTGATTTTAATTATTATGCTAACGAAGGAACGGTTGAAACTTATTCATGGACAGGAAATATTGCATTCCTTGAAACAGAAGAAGTTGAATTACCTGCTGTTAATTTTACCCTTGCTGAGGATAATAATGTTGTTGTTTACACAACCAATCCGAATGGAAATCCTGATCAATATCCTGCCAATGATACAATTACTCAATCATTTGGAGGGGAAATGTTAACAAGCTCACCAGTAAAGATGATGTTGAGACTTGACAACTATCCGGAAGAAACTACCTGGGAAGTAAGAGATTTTGATGATCAGGTTATTTACTCGGGCGGCCCATATTCACAGCCTGGTCAAAATATTAATGAAACTTTTGAAATAGCTACTCCTGGCTGCTATACTTTTTTGCTTTATGATTCTGAAGGAAACGGTTTGGAAATACCCGGATTTTATATGTTGTATTATGGGAGCAGTTCTATTATTTTACAGGGTACATCTTTCGGTTCTCAGGTAACAACACAATTCCAGGTTGAATGGGTGGGAATTGAAGAAACAGTTATGGAAGAATCTATGGAGATTTACCCTAATCCGTTTAAAAATTCCACTAAGATATCGTTTAATATAGCAGATAGTAAAAAAGTTTCCTTAGATGTTTTTAACATCATCGGTGAAATTGTATATTCTGCTAATGAAAGATATTATGAACCCGGAAATCATACAATTCAAATTGATGGAGAAAATCTTTCAAATGGG
>CAZREZ010000231.1:0-5240 GCA_964599115.1 uncultured Bacteroidales bacterium | reverse complement strand
AGATAATGCCTCCGGCAGTTGCTATCATAAAAGAAATTGCACCTAAAACAAAAATAAGAATTGACTGTGATGTTAAAAAAACATCGGCTTGTGTGGAAGCACCTACAGTTAATCCTAAAAGGATAGTGACAATATCAATTAAGGAAGTCCTTGAAGTGTCTGCCAATCTTTTTGTTACTCCGCTTTCTTTTAAAATATTGCCGAAAAACAACATTCCAAGCAGGGGTAATGAACCCGGAGAAATAAATGTTGTCAGCAAAAGCCCGATAATTGGAAACATGATTTTTTCAAGCTTTGAAACCGAACGCGGAGGTTTCATCCTGATTTTTCTTTCTCTTTTTGAAGTGAGCAATTTCATAATCGGCGGTTGTATTACAGGAACAAGTGCCATATATGAATAAGCTGCTATTGCAATAGGTCCTATTAAATTCTGTGTTTGAATGCCGTTTATAATTTCTCCATTGGCTAATTTTGAGGATAAGAAAATTGCAGTTGGACCGTCGGCACCTCCAATTATTCCAATTGAAGCAGCTTCAGGTAAATTAAATCCTAAAAACAAAGCACTTAAAAAAGTAAGAAAAATTCCAATCTGTGCAGCAGCACCAAGTAACATTAGTCGCGGATTGGATATTAATGAAGAAAAATCAGTCATGGCTCCGATTCCTAAAAATATCAATGGTGGGTAAATACCTTTAAGAACACCGAAATAAAGATAATTCAATACGCTGCCAGACTGGTAAATGCCAATTTGTAAATTAATACCCTCTGCCTGAAAAAAGGGTATATTACCGATAATAATACCGGTTCCAATAGGTATTAATAAAAGTGGCTCATAATCAAACCTGATAGCCAGAAAAATAAAAATCAAACCTACTACAATCATTACTAAATGACCGGAAGTTGCATTTCTGAAACCTGTATAACTAAGAAATTTATTAATTCCTTTTAATGCTCCCCATTCCTGATGATCAGGTGAATTGTTTTGCTGACTAACAGTACCTGAAACTACAGTTGTATCATTAATTTCAGATTTTTCAGATTTTGGTGATTCTGAAAATGAAGATGTTATTAAAGCCAGAATGGCAATAATACCAAAAACCGTAATAATTTTTCTGTATTTTTTCATTATTCAATTTCAATTAATACATCGCCTTGTAAAACACTATCACCGGCATCTATTTTAATTGATTTAACAACTCCTTCTTTTTCAGCTAATAAGACATTCTCCATCTTCATTGCTTCATATAACAATAGCTTATCATTCTTTTTTACATTATCGCCTTCTTTTACAAAAATTTGTATAATATTACCTGGTAATGGTGCTCTAATTTTTGTTGTTGTTTCAATCTTTTTTATGATTTTATGAGCCCCTTTCGGTGTTTCTACAGCTGACCTCACTAAAACAGGTGTTTTTGTTTCTTTAATTTGCCTGTGAACCTCAACCTGATAAGGAGTGCCATTTACTTCAATTTCAGCATAACCGTTTTCAAAATTTAAAATTTCAACTTCATAATTATGCCCTCTGATAGTAAATTTAAAGTTTTTCATCTTAATAATTTTTTATCTTGAGAATTGTCTTAAACCGTAAATTTTTGAACTCCATGGTGAATAAGCCCTTGATGTTTTTTTTATTGTAATAACATTGCTCTCTTCATCATGAAGCTCATGGTATAAATAAATTGCCATACTTATAGCAGCACCGACTTCACCCGAAATATGCAATTCTTTTTCTTTAGCATGTTCATATTTTCCTTCCCTGCGTAATTTTTTCCGTATATTGTAATTAATTATTTTTGACAAATATGAAAAAACAAAAAATAGTATTACAAGTGCTGAAAAAACAATTATGTATCCAACAACAGCAATTGTCAAACCGCTTTCAAAAATCGGCGGTATTCCTAAACTAATATCATTTATTAACATCATTTTAGTAGAAATTATAATGGAATATTTGAATGTTTTTTAGGGGGATTAACATCTTTTTTTGTTGCTAATGTATGTAAGGCTCTGATTATCCTGAACCTTGTATTTCGTGGTTCAATAATGTCATCAATATAACCGTATTTTGCGGCTTCATAAGGGTTTGCAAATTTATCTCTGTATTCTTTTTCCTTTTTACTAATAAACTCGGCTTTTTCTTTTTCATCTGAAAATTTTGCAAGTTCTTTACCTTCTAAAATTTCAATTGCACCAGCCGGACCCATAACTGCAATTTCGGCAGAGGGCCAGGCATAATTAATATCACCACGCAATTGTTTTGAACTCATTACATCGTGAGCGCCGCCATAGGATTTTCGTAGTGTAATTGTAACTTTTGGCACAGTAGCCTCGCCATAAGCAAACATTAGTTTTGCACCATGAGTGATAATACCGCCGTATTCCTGGGCGCTTCCGGGCAGAAAACCAGGCACATCCACTAATGTTACCAAAGGAATATTAAAAGAATCGCAAAAACGAACAAAACGTGCAGCTTTTCTTGAAGAATTAATATCCAGCACTCCTGCAAGAAAATTCGGCTGATTGGCAACTATCCCGACAGACATTCCATCAAATTTTGAGAACCCGATAACTATATTTTTTGCATAATGTCGTTGAATTTCTAAAAATTCACCATTGTCAACAATTGTGTGAATAATATCTTTTATATCATATGGTTTATTTGTATTTTCAGGTATAATTTCGTTTAAAGCATCTTCCTGCCTGTTAATAGGATCATTGCATTCAGTAACCGGTGGATCTTCAAGATTATTTTGTGGAAAATAAAATAAAAGCTTTCTGATTAATAAAATACCTTCATCTTCATCATCGGCAATAAAATGACTTACTCCGGATTTTGTTCCATGAACGTTTGCTCCACCCAGATCCTCTATTGATATTTCTTCACCTGTAACTGTTTTTGTTACCTTAGGTCCGGTAACAAACATATAACTTGTTTTATCGCTCATTATAACAAAATCAGTCAGTGCGGGAGAGTAAACAGCGCCACCGGCACAAGGACCGAAAATTGCGGAAATTTGTGGAATAACTCCCGAAGCCATAATATTACGCTGGAAAATTTCAGCATAACCTGCTAAACTTCTCACACCTTCCTGGATCCTCGCTCCTCCGCTGTCGTTAATTCCAATTACCGGCGCTCCAACTTTCATTGCCTGATCCATTAATTTACAAATCTTTTTAGCAAATGTTTCAGACAATGAGCCACCGAAAACAGTAAAATCCTGAGAAAAAATATATACAACCCGACCATCAATTGTACCATGACCTGTTATCACTCCGTCGGATAAATATTGCTGGTTTTCCATTCCGAAATCAGTAGTCCTGTGAGTAACAAACATATCAAACTCTTCAAAACTCCCTTCGTCTAAAATTAAATCTATTCTTTCCCTTGCTGTGTATTTACCCTTTTTATGCTGAGAATCTATCCTTTTCTGTCCTCCGCCTAAACGGGCTTCTTCTCTTTTGTTCAGCAGCTTCTGAATCTTATCTTCAATTGCCATTATATTAGTAATTTGTTAAAGTTAATTATTTTGTTTTTTTATTCTCGCAGAGTTCTGTTAATACACTAAAAGTGGATTTTGGATGAAGAAATGCAATATCTAGCCCCTCTGCTCCTTTTCTCGGAACTTTATCAATTAACCGTATGCCCTTTGATTCGGTTTCTTCCAATGCTTTTTCAATATCTTTCACAGCAAAAGCAATATGATGAATTCCTTCTCCTTTTTTTTCGATATACTTACCGATAGGTCCTTCAGGATCAGTTGATTCTAAAAGCTCTATTTTTGTTTGTCCAACATGAAAAAAAGCTGTTTTTACTTTTTGTTCTTTAACTTCTTCTATAGAGTAGCATTTTAATCCAAGTATGTTTTCGTAATATGGAATTGATTCTTTTAAGCTTTTTACTGCTATTCCAATGTGTTCAATATGAGATGGTTTCATTATATAACATTTATTTTCAATTTTTTGCAAAAGTAATTTAATTTTTGATATTCAAATATATTCAATAAATAATTATTGTTTTTTAAAAAAATTTTTAACTTTATGCTGAATTTTAAAAAATTACATTCTGATTATGAAAAAATTTAAGTTGCTGTTTTTCACATTGTTTTTTTCTAATTTTCTTATTTCCCAACCATTTGTTGAAATCAAACCGGGGTTCACAGGCGTAATGCAAAGTGCAGGTTCGTGGATTGATTTTAATAAAGACAAACATCTTGATGTTATTCTGGCAGGAGACAGATATGATGGATCAAATCATAAAATATTAACTAAGTTTTACAGAAATGCAAAAAAAAATAAATTCTGGATGTTAAAAACAAGCATCCCGAATGTTTACAGGGGCTCAATAGATTGTGGTGATTATGATAAAGATGGCGATCAGGACATTGCTATTATCGGCGAAACTTACAATAATAAATTCATATCAAAGATTTACAGGAATAACGGCAATAATATTTTTATTGATATAAAAGCAAATTTAATACCTGTAAGAGATGGTTCTGTTGAATGGGGTGATTATGATAATGACGGCGATTTGGATATTCTTCTTACCGGCGAAAGTTATAAAGGATCAATTATTTCAAAAATATATCGCAATGACGGTAATAATTTATTTACTGACATTAATGCCGGATTAGTACCTGTTTTTCTTAGTTCTGCCAAATGGGGTGATTACGATAATGATGACGATCTGGACGTGCTTATTACCGGCGAAAGATATAATGGGAGTCTGATTTCAAAAATATATCGTAACGAAGGGAAAAATATTTTCAAAGATATTAATGCCGGATTGGAAGGAGTTAGAAACAGCTCCGTTGACTGGGGCGACATGAATAATGATGAAAATCCGGATATTTTACTTACAGGTGAAGCCAGTGGCAAACGCATAATTTCAAAAGTTTATAGAAATAATGGTAATGACTCTTTTTCAGATATTTTTACTGATATTGATGGTGTACGTTCAGGGTGTGTTGATTTGGGTGATTATGATAATGACGGCGATCTTGATGTTTTGTTAACAGGAGAAACATATCGTAAAGCTGTTTCAAAAGTTTACAGAAACGATAGTAATTTTGTTTTTACTGATATTTATGCCGAATTGCCGGGAATATATTTTAGTTATGCTTCTTGGGGTGACTATGACAGAGATAGCGACATGGATGTTTTACTTAGCGGTTTGGATAATTGTTATGGTTTTATATCTTCAATATCTACTGTATATCTACTCATTCTTCTAAGACAAT
>CAZREZ010000230.1:0-5268 GCA_964599115.1 uncultured Bacteroidales bacterium | reverse complement strand
AGGAAAAATATGAAAAAGCAATTGCTGATGCTGATAATTTATTTGTTTTAAAGAAATATGAGGAAGCAAAAATTGAATACCAAAATGCTCTCTCCTTAAAAAATGATGAGCAATATCCTTCAAATAAGATTAATGAAATTGATATAATTTTAGTCGAAATAGCTGAGCAAAAAAAACTTCAGCATAAGTTTGATGTTGCCATAGCAATAGCTGATAGTTTATTTTTTCTGAGAGAATATGAATTAGCTAAGACAAAATATGCAGATGCAGGCGAAATTAAACCAGATGAATCAAAGCCGAATAATAAAATCAATGAAATAAACATTATTTTACTTCAAATTGAAAAAGAAAAACAAAAAGCTTATGAACTGGCAATTGTTAAAGGCGATAACTTTTTCAACGAAGAACATTATGAGAAAGCTCAAATATCTTTCCAGACTGCCGCTAACATTAAACCTGATGAGCAATATCCTAAAGAAAAAATACTGGAATTAAACTCAATAATAGCTCAAATTCAAATTGCCAGACAGCAAGCTTATGATATAGCAATTGCCGATGCTGATAAATTTTACAACTCAAAAATTTACGATAAAGCAATACAATCTTACCTAATTGCTGCTGAAAATAAATCAGATGAGACTTACCCAATAGAAATGATTAACAAAATAACAAAAATTATAAGTGAAAATGTAATTGTTGATATAAATAATGACCAAATTATTATCCCTGAAAACACCGAACAGAAATTTTCCTTTGAGCATATTCCGGTAAAAGAAAGAAAAAGTAATTACATTTTACTTAAGGCAAAGAACACTGTTGACAGGAATTTTAAAGTTATTCTAAATTATGGAAAAGATAACTCAAAAAGCGGAGGAACTATTATTAAAATCCCAGTTAGTAACGAAGTGAAAGACTTTATTATCAGGATTGGAGCACAATACAAATGGTTCAGTGAAGATAACAACTGGTTAAGTTTATATCCCGAAGGTGGTGAAATTGAAGTTTCTTTAATTCAGATATCCAAGGGAGATTAAATTTGATCATTGTGATTTGTAATTTTTTGCCAAAAAAAAACGAATTTTAGAATTAAGATATTAACCATGTTGGCTAATTTTACTTAATAAATCATACTTAATAATCGTTACTGTTTTTCCTTTTTCTGATATCAGTCCCTCATCTTTGAATTTTTTCATAATCCTTATAACACTCTCGGTTGACATTCCTGCAAGTTCTGCGAGTTCTTTCCGTGAAAGTAAAAGTTCAAACTTTTCATTTTTATAAATGAAGCCCGACAAACAAAGAATAATATCAGCTAAACGTCCATACGATTGTTTTTTCTCAAAACAAAAAAACCTTCCATACAATTGAATAGTATTTGCACTTAATATTTCAATTATTTTAAAGGAGAATTTTGCATTATTCTTAATGATTTTCCTCAAAACATTAATATCGATTAATTGCGCTGAAGAATCTTCATAAGCAATAACCGAATATGGAAATACATTATTTTCTTCAAATAATGATGGCAATCCTATAAGGTTGCCGGCTGATAATATTTTTAAAATCAGTGTCTCTTTAAAATTTTCAATATATATTCTTACAAGTCCTTTAGATAAACAGATTATATATGCTGCGAATGAGCCTTGTTTTGCAATTGTTTCTCCTTTTTTATATGAAACCTCTACAAGGTTCTCTTTAATCTCCTGCATTTCTTCTTCAGAGAGTAAATCAAAACATTTTGTTTGTGTTTGACTTACCGTACAACTATTGTGTAAAAAATTATTTTCCATTAGTTTATTTCAAATTGATTATCAATTTTTTTCAATTTGCAAATATACAATTAAATCATTAAAAAAAATGATTTACGTCATTTTTGGGATTGATTTTTTTCATTTTAATTTAAGAAATGTATCATTTAGCATTTCTTTATAAGGATAAATTTAATTATCAGATTTGCCCCTTATTTATTTATCATAAAAAAATAACAAAAATATGGAAACCAAAATTGATCAAACACTGGATTGCAAAGGACTTTCATGCCCTATGCCAATGATGAAATTAGCAAAAGCTGTAAAAGGCCTTAAGTCAGGTGAAGTACTTGAGATGCTCGGAACAGATCCCGGCACAAAATCGGATTTACCCAGATGGTGTAATAAAACTGGTAATACTTTATTGGATGAAAGCGAATTATCTGGTGGGGTTTCTCGTTTTCTGATACAAAAGAAATAGGAGGTAGAAATGCCAGAAAAAACTAAAGAAACTGGCGTATTAGGTCAGTTATTTAAGACTTTTTTTGCAAAACACTGGCCCGTATGGGTTGGCGGAATAGTACTCGGTACATTAAATATTCTGCTTTTTGCAATAAAGAGTCCATGGGGAGCAAGCGGAGGAATTAACAACTTTGGTGAAAATGTGTACAGGCTTATCGGAATATTTGGTTTGGAAAACTCAACACATTTAAATGCAAGCTTTTATGGTATGTTATGTCTTTTTCTGGTAATCGGATCATTTATTAGTGCTCTTTTATCAAAGGAATTTGCATTAAGGATTCCCCCAAAAGGAGAATTAATTAAAGGATTTATCGGAGGAGGTTTAATGGCCTTAGGAGCAACATTTGGTATAGGCTGTACAATTGGAGCATTTTTCAGTGGAATGCCGGCTATGTCGGGTGGAGCAATAATTTTTACTGTTGGTTTGTTTCTTGGAGTTATTATTGCCTTAAAATACCTTATATGGGAAATGGAAAAATTTCCGGGATTCAGCAGTGGGAAGAGTTATACTTTCTTAGCTGGTACCGGTAAAAGCGGTAACTGGCAAAAATGGGCAGGTTGGATAGTACTAATAATAACTTTTGTAATAGCATACCAATATTCAGGTGGCAATAAGATAATGACCTGGTTTATTATTATAGGTATGCTAATGGGTTTAATAAGTCAACGGTCAAGATTTTGTATTGTAAAAGCTTTCCGCGATCCTTTTATGACAGGCGAAGCAGATGGTTCTGTTGGTATTATGGCAGGTTTGCTCGTTGGATTGTTCGGATTTACTATAATAAAATATTTTGGTATTGGCGTAGGAGATATTGCGCTCCGTACAAGGGAAATGACATGGGTTTTTCCTCATTTTTTATTTAGAGCAGCAATCGGAGGTTTTATTTTTGGCCTTGGCATGACAATAGCCGGTGGTTGTGCGGTAGGAACACTATGGAGAGTTGGTGAGGGACAGGTTAAATTATGGGCTTCAGCCCTCGGATTCCTTATTATTTCTCCAATATCAAAATTATATATTGTTCCACCGATTGTTAAATCAATTCCACAAAGTTGGGATTTTAAAAACTACCTTCCCGATTATCTAGGATATGCCGGAGCTTTTGCTTTTATAACTTTAATTATACTGATTTGGTATGTTTTTGTTAAGTGGAATGAAAAAACCGGAAAATTTAGTGCATATTAATTTAACCATAAATACGATCATGATTAAAATTAAATTATACCAATGGGTATCAGCCTTCTTTGTTCTAATATTAATTTCCGGTTGTACAAATATATATGAGAATGGAACAGAATTAGCAACAGATACAAAACCATATATTGAAGAAATTACTGTTGACGAATTAAATAAAAAAATTGAAAATCAGGAAGATTTTCTTCTTATAGATGTTCGGCAACTTGCAGAATATAAGAAGAGTAATATTCCTAGCTCAATACTAATACCCCGTGGAGTTCTTGAATTTAAAATAGGAAATGAAGCATTTTGGGAAGAAGAGTTCTTGTATGTGCCTGAAAAAGATGCAGACATAATAATTTATTGCAAAAAAGGTGACAGAGGCATTTTAGCTACAAAAGCCTTAGATGAGCTTGGATATTCAAATGTAAAAAATCTTTCGGGGGGAATAATTGCCTGGGACCCTGAATTTGATTCAGGAAGTGATGTAAAACAGGAAGAAAGTGGCTGTGGGGGATAAATTAAAGTAACTATTCAGCTTGTAAAAAATATTAATATCTTTGTGGTAAATACTGTATAGAAATTTGTAACGAAATAAATTCCAAGCACCAAATAACAAAATACAAATAAATTCCAATGATCCAAAAGTCAAATTCAAAACATGAAAGTGCATATTTTTTGAGGTTAATAACTTTTGATACCTGAATAGTTAAAATAAAAATATATATAGAATTACTGATTATTAATTTATAAAAGAAAAATTATGAGAAAATTTATTTTACTATTAGGATTATGTTTATCCATAATACTGTTTGTTAATACAGAAGTATTTGCGCAAGGAAATTTAATTTCCGCTAAAGAAACAGCTAAAATTATGGGTAATGATAATGTTGTATTGGTTTCAACCAGAAAATCAAGCGATTATGCAAAAGTTCATATTAAAGATGCTGTGAATATTGATTTGACAACACTATATAAACCCGGAGATATTAAAGGTATTATTAAAAGCCCGGAGGAAATTTCAACAGAACTTGGGGCAAAAGGAATTGATAAAGATGAAACAATTATTATTTATGATAATGGAAAAGGCATTAATGCCGGAAGATTATACTGGATACTGAAATATCTTGGGTGTAAAGATGTAAAAATTTTAGATGGACACATGAAAGCATGGCGGGCAGCCAAAAAACCGGTAACCAAATATCCTACCAAAGTAAAAGAAGTAACATTTACTCCATCGCCTGACAAAAAAATATTAGCTACTTATGAATATGTAAAATCGAATCTGAATAATCCTAAAGTAGTGATTGTTGATGCCCAGAGCAAAAAAGAATTTGATGAAGGCTATATTGACGGTGCAATAAATTTCGAATATAAAAATATTATAAATGAAGAATCCGGCACATTAAAATCACCGGAAGAAATTACCGGACTTCTAAAAGGAGCAGGAATTACACCTGATAAAGAAATCATTTTATATTGTGCAACAAGTGCTCGTACCGGTATACTTTTTATGGCCATGACATCAATCCTTGACTATCCAAATGTAAAAGTATATGATGGGGCATGGAATGAATGGAAAACAAAATAAATTTCAGTTAACAATTAAACAATTTAATAATGAAAGCTTATAAGCTCTTTTTTCTTTTATCATTAGTTATAATTATTTGGGGCTGTGGTTCAAAAAAAAATAATAGTTATGATAATGTCGGTCAATTAGTAAAAGATGCGCAAGCAGGTATCACAAAAGTTACGGTAAATGAGTTGAAAGCGATTCTGGACCATGAAGGGGAATATAAAATTATTGACTGCCGGGAAAAAGAA
>CAZREZ010000229.1:0-5286 GCA_964599115.1 uncultured Bacteroidales bacterium | reverse complement strand
ATAAATACCGAACATTAAAATAATAATAGCAGCAATAGGAAGAACATAGTGTTTAATGGTTCTGTAGAAGGGATATTTTTTTTGTTTTATTATTTGGGATATCTCTTTCCTTGTCTTTTGATACTCATCTGCCTCTTTCCATAGTCCGGGAAATTTCCGGCGAAATTGCAATTGATTGGCAAGCTCAGGATCATTTTTTAATCTTTGCTTAAAAAGATCAAGCTCTTTTCCTTGTAATTTACCATCAAGGTAATCTTCAATTAATCCTATGTTTTTATCTAAAATTGTCATTACTGATCAATATAATAATTCGTGGTATCTGGGATTGTTTTGTATTAATGAACGTAGCTTAGCCATACATCTAATAAATCTTTGTCGGGCGTTATCATATTCTATTCCAAGATGGGTAGCAATATATTTTAAGCTTGTGCTTTTTTCTTTTTTATCCTGGTCATCACATAATTTAAACCTCAAGTCAATGATATCTTTACAGTTTTTTTCAAGCTTATCCTTTAATTCCAAAACCAAATCAAGTATTTCATAATAGTCAATATCCTGATTTTCTTCAATGTTTAAAGAATCACCAGTTTTGATTTGTTTATTCATGTTATACTCTTTCAGACATATATTTTTGCAAATACCATATAAATAAGTAGAGAATTTGCTTTCTACTTTAAAAACTCCCTTTCTGATATTCATAACAGCTCTTGTAAGTCCTTCCTGAAAAACATCACAGGGGTCTAACTCTATGTACTTGAAATTATTAACCATGCTTCTAATACTATCAAAATCTTTTTTATAGATAAGTTCTAATGTTTTCCTGTCATTTCTTAAGATGCCTTCGATAACTTTTTTATCAAACTTTTTATTAGTTTGTATATGTTTATCGGTTTTTGTGACAGATTTTAAAAGCATATATTAAAAAAAATATTTAAACTTTTGAAATAATCCGGATTAATTGTTGTAAAAATACATCATATTTTACAAATAAAGAAATTTTATATATTTTGTTAATTTATCACAATATTTCAACCAAACATCATTAATGTTTTAAAGATTATTAAATTTGCAGATTCAATTTTTAAATGAATAAATTATTAACAGCAGTTTAAAATATTTAAAATGATAACTAACAATTTTATTAAACGACATAATGGGCCACGTGAAAAAGAAGTTGATAAAATGCTTGAAAAGATCGGTGTTTTCTCTCTTGATGAATTAATTTATGAAACCGTTCCAAAAGCAATAAGATTAAAAAAACCTTTGAACTTGCCCGATGGATTAAATGAATACGAGTATTTAAATCATATCAAAAAAATTGCGGCAAGAAACAAAATCTATAAATCGTATATCGGTTTGGGATATTACAATACTATCACTCCCGGTGTTATTACAAGGAATATTCTGGAAAATCCTGGCTGGTACACTTCATATACACCGTATCAGGCAGAGATTTCACAAGGACGTCTTGAAGCATTGCTGAATTTTCAAACAATGGTCTCCGACCTTACTGGCTTACCTTTGGCAAATGCTTCGTTGCTTGATGAGGGAACTGCTGCTGCCGAAGCAATGATAATGTTGTTCAATACACGTCCGAGAGCCGCTGTAAAACGTGAAGCCAATATTTTCTTTGTGTCTGATGACATGTTCCCACAAACAATTGATGTTATTAAAACCCGTGCTGTGCCACTTGGAATAAAACTTGAAATTGGTGATTTTAATAAATTTGAATTTACTGATAAAGTTTTTGGAGCTATTGTTCAGTATCCAAATCAAAAAGGTGCAATTATTGATTATCGTGATTTTGTGAATAAAGCTCACGAAAACGAAATACCGGTTGCCGTTGCTGCCGACCTGCTTAGTCTTGCCCTGCTTACTCCTCCCGGCGAATGGGGTGCTGATGTTGTTGTCGGCTCAACACAACGTTTCGGTATTCCTATGGGATACGGCGGTCCACATGCCGGATATTATGCAACAACAGAAAAATTCAAGCGAAATATGCCGGGAAGGATCATTGGCATTACAGTGGATGCACAGGGAAATCCTGCTTTAAGAATGGCTTTGCAAACACGAGAACAACATATAAAAAGAGAAAGAGCCACTTCAAATATTTGTACTGCTCAGGCATTACTGGCTTCTATGGCTGGAATGTATGCTGTTTATCATGGTCCCGACGGAATCAGGGAAATAGCAGAAAATATTAATCTTTTAGCTGCTATCTTATCCAAAGAAATAAAAAATTACGGATACAAGCAAAAAAATCAATTTTTCTTTGATACTCTGGAAATTGAACTTCCTGAAAATGTTTCTGTTGAGGATATCAGAAAACAAGCTCTTGAAAATGAGATGAATTTCAGGTATATTGATAAGCGTTTTATCGGCATCAGTATTGATGAAACCACTTCTTTAGACGACATCAATATAATTCTGAAAATATTTGCCAGATCGAATAATAAGGAGTTTAATGACTATTCAATTGAAAAAGATTTAAAGAAAACAAATACTTTTCCCGAAAGCCTGAGAAGAGAAAGCAAGTTTCTTACACATCCTGTTTTTAATACTTATTTTTCAGAAACAGAAATGATGAGGTATATCAAAAAACTTGAAAATAAAGATATTTCATTAAACCGTTCAATGATACCTTTGGGTTCATGCACAATGAAACTCAATGCTGCTGTTGAGCTTTTCCCGATAAGCTGGCAGGAATTCGGAGCAATACATCCATTCGTCCCTGTTGACCAGGCAGAAGGTTATACTGAATTGATAAACCAACTGGAAAAAGATTTTTGTGAGATAACGGGCTTTTCAGCAATTTCATTCCAGCCTAACTCAGGTGCAGCGGGTGAATATACCGGATTGATGGTTAACCGCGAATATTTTAAAAGCAGGGGAGAGGAACACAGGAATATTTGCATGATACCATCGTCTGCGCACGGAACAAATCCTGCAAGTGCAGTAATGGCAGGAATGAAAGTAGTTATCACTAAATGCGATGAATACGGAAATATTGATCTGGATGATCTTAGAGAAAAAGCTACAGAACACAAAGATAAGCTTGCAGCTTTGATGGTGACCTATCCATCAACACATGGTGTTTTTGAAGAAGGTATTCTTGAAATTTTAAATATCATCCACGAAAACGGCGGGCAGGTATATATGGATGGTGCAAATATGAATGCACAGGTAGGACTTACTAATCCTGGAATTATCGGAGCTGATGTCTGTCATTTGAATTTGCATAAAACTTTTGCTATTCCTCATGGTGGCGGCGGTCCTGGTGTCGGACCAATTGGTGTTGCCAAACATCTTGTTCCGTACCTGCCAAAAAATCATTTTGTTGAAACGGGTGGAGAAAAGGGAATTTCAGCAATTGCATCAGCACCATTCGGAAGTGCTATGATCTTACCAGTATCTTATGGATATATTAAATTACTTGGTGGAAACGGATTAACCGAAGCAACAAAATATGCAATCCTTAATGCCAATTATCTGAAATCATGTCTTGAAAAGTATTATAAAATCTTATATACAGGCAAAAACAACCGTGTAGCTCACGAGATGATACTTGATTGTAATATTTTCCACAAAACTGCAAACATTACAGTTGGTGATATTGCCAAAAGATTGATGGATTATGGGTTTCATGCACCAACAGTTGCATTTCCCGTTCATGGAACTTTGATGGTTGAGCCAACGGAGAGCGAGCCTTTATCGGAGCTTAATCGCTTTGTTGATGCTATGATCTCAATTCGTAATGAAATAAAAGAAGTTGAAGATGAGAAAGCTGACAAAGAAATTAACGTTGTAGTTAAAGCTCCACATACTATACAAATGCTTACAACCGATGATTGGAAATTTCCGTATTCGCGGCAAAAGGCGGCATTTCCGATGTCGTGGTTATATGATGACAAATATTGGCCTGCAGTTACTAAAATTGATGATGCTTATGGCGACAGGAATCTGTTTTGTACATGTCAGCCGATTGATAATATTGATGAATAATTAGTGTTTGTCCATAATGTCCGATTTCTTCGTTACGCTTGTCTTGAAAATCAGTCATTTACAAAAGTAAACTCCTGATTTTCAAGACTGCGCAAGCCTCGAACTCGAACATTCTGAACTAAACACTTGACTTTATGGACGGACACTAATTAATATATTTTACTAATTACGTTTTAATGAACTTTAATATAAATAGATTAAAAACCAAACCGTCGGTTATAATAATAATCCTGATCTTAGTTTACACGATTACACTTGTAAATATTGATTTTAAGGGATTCAGGGATAATATTATTTCAGGCGATGGTAGAGGATACTATGCCTACCTTCCGGCAATTTTTATTCATAAAACTTTAGATTTTACAAAGATTTATGAAATTGAAAAGGAAAAATATTCTTTAAGCTACCAGGGTCATTATTTTATTGATCATGACGATATTAAAACAAATAAATATTATACAGGTACTGCTCTTCTTCTACTGCCTTTTTTCCTTCTTGCTTATTTTTTAAGTTTTTTATTCGGATATGATTTGGACGGTTATTCACTTCTTTTTCAGTATGCAGTTTTTATTGGTGGAATATTTTACGGACTTCTGGGTTTATTTTTTTCAAAAAAATTATTAGCTATTTATACTATTCCAAAAAATATCATCTCAATAATACTAATACTGATATTATTCGGAACAAATTTATTTTATTACACTTTTGTGAATCCTTCTTTCTCTCATGTGTATTCATTTTCGATGATTGCTGTTTTTTTGTATTTTACTAAAAAAACATTTATTAATTATGAAATTAAAAATATATTTTGGGCATCTGTTGCCTTTGGACTTACAATTTTAATCAGACCGACAAATTTGATTATATTATTTATTATTCCATTTTTAGCCTCTGATTTTCAATCATTAAAACAATCAATTAAAGGCTTTTTTAAATTTAAAAAAGAGCTTTTTATTTCATTTCTGAGTGTTTTACTTATTATTTGTTTTCAGTTTTTAATCAATATAATACAAACCGGAAAACCCTTGATATGGTCATACAGCGGAGAAGGATTTAAATTCTTTGAATCCGAAATTACAAATATGCTCCTTAGTTACAGGAAAGGGCTTTTTATATATACTCCGTTAATTTTTATTTCGCTTTTCGGCTTGATTCCTTTATTCAGACAAAGCAAGTATCGGTTTGTAACTTTAACAATATTTCTGATATTTCTTTTTTATTTTATTCCTTCATGGTGGAACTGGTTTTATGGTGATAGTTTCGGGATGAGGGCTATGATTGATT
>CAZREZ010000228.1:0-5312 GCA_964599115.1 uncultured Bacteroidales bacterium | reverse complement strand
ACAACCGCTGAGTGTAACAACCTTGTAGTTGCATCAGGAAGCACACTCACAATTGATTATGATGGAAAACTTACGGTTGGAAATGACCTTACAAATAGCGGTACATTTACAATAAACAGCACAAGCTCAGGAACAGGCTCCCTCATCGTTTCAGGTACCTCAACCGGTAATATTAATTTTGAAAGATATGTTACAAAAGATCGCTGGCATTATGTTTCAGCTCCTGTTCCAAGCCAGAATATTGCAAGCTTCCTAGCCAATGTAAACAACAGTATAGCGCAATCAGGCGAGCATTACCAGTTTTTCTGCTGGGATCAACCTGCAAACTTATGGATCATTTATGGCGATGCTTTGTTTATTGAGACAGTATTTGGGAATGCAGAAGGCTATTGCCTTACAAGAGCAACTACTGATGGTGCCCTGAATTTTTCCGGTACTGTTAGAACAGATAATGTAACATATAGTGCAACCTACAATGCAGGTGTAGGAGATGGTTTTAACCTTGTAGGTAATCCATATCCTTCTTCTATTGGGATAACAACCATTGCAGCTTCAACAAATAAATTCTTAACCGACAACAATGATGTACTGGATGAAAGCTACCTGGCTGTTTATATATGGAATGAACAGGCTGGTTACTCAAACGATCGTAATGATTATGCTGTTATATGTAATGGCGGATATTCAGGTTTTGGAAGTGGTTCGGTTCTTTCACAGGATTACGTGCAACCAGGACAAGGGTTTTTTATTAAGGTAGATGATGCCCAAACCATCACATTTAATAAAAATAGCAGATACCATTCAACAAATGATTTTTATAAATCAGGAAGCAAAAACACATGGCCGGGACTGGAACTTATAGTTACAAGTGGCGAGACAATTCAAAATAGCACTATTGTTGCATTTAATAATGAAATGACCTTAGGCCTTGACCCTTCTTATGATGTTGGTAAACTCAAAGGCAATCCCGATATTGCACTTTATACAAAATTAATAGAAGATAATGGTGTTGACTTTGCCATTCAGGCTCTTCCCTATTTTGAACAGGATTATTCGGTTAAAGTCGGACTGGATATTGCAAACGCCGGAGAATATACTTTCGAAGCAGCAACAATGGAACAAATACCGGAAGAGGTTTATGTGTATTTTGAAGATAAGCTGACAGGAACAGTAACCAACTTAAAAGAAACAGATAACTATACATGCGTTATCAGCGAAGCAGGGAGCATTACTAACAGGTTTGTACTGCATTTTACCTTAACGCCATTTAGTACCGAAGAGACAAATACAAATCAAAGCAACATCCAAATCTGGTCAGCAAACAAAACAATTAATATTCTTAATTCTGAGCAACAAAAAGGGACAATAAGAATTATAAACATGTTTGGACAGTTGATTTTTCAAACAAACCTAAACGGAGATACAAAGCAGGAAATTCATCTGACTGCTCCTGTGGGATATTATCTTGTGAATGTGATCAGTGATGAAATGGTAGTGAACAGGAAGGTATTAGTTGAGTAGTTGTTAATGAGAAATGAGAAATGAGAAAGGAGAAAGGAGATTTGAGAATTGAGATTTGAGAATTGAGAATTTAACTAAAACACCTTAATTCATAAACACTGAATGACTATTTAATTACAATAAATTACAATGAATTACAATGAATTACAATAAATTACAATAAATTACAATGAATTACAATCAATTACAATCAATTACAATCAATTACAATCAATTACAATCAATCAATTGAACAATATAAACAAATAAAAATGAAAAAATTAAACAAAATCCTTTTAATAGTACTTATCACCGTAGCATTTACTTCGGTAGATATATTTGCCCAGGGACCCGGACCTCCACCGCCACCCAGTCATGATGCAACAGGTAACCAGGAAGGTGGAAGAGCCCCGATTGGCGGAGGTTTATTTATTCTGCTTGGCTTAGGAGCTGCTTATGGTGGTTTTAGAGGATATAAATTCTATCGGAAAAAGAAAAATTTAGTGGAATGATTATTAGAAGGTTGTAAGTGGCAGTAGCAGTGGAAGTTAGCAAACTTCGTCTACGCTCAGTTTGACTTTATCATGTATAAAATATTATGAGTCATGGTGAGCGAAGACGAACCATGTACAAAGTGGCAGTAGCGGGCCGCAGTTAGTAACCGGATTTACGGATTACGATTTACGAATTACGAATTTAAACAAAACACGTAAACACATAAATACTTTAACCTTAAATTTAAATATCATGAAAACACTTTTACTTTTCTTAATTTCCCTTCTTTGGATTATTGCAATTACAAATGCCCAAAACAATGCACTCGATTTTGATGGAACTGATGAATATGTTGCAACAACAAGCACCATGAATTTAGCAGGATCAGGGGATGACATTACATTGGAAGCCTGGATTTACATCGAGTCCTTCCCTGATGGTGAATATGATATATCGAGTATTATCGGAATGGAGGATGACGCCAATGGTACAGCGCTAATCAGGTTAGGGGACCCTGGTGAAAGTTTGGACTCAAACAAGGTTCAGTTTGTTCTGAGTTTTTATTTAGATGATGTTTTAACACAAAACAAATTAAATGGAACAACTGCCCTTAGCACAAATACCTGGTATCATGTTACCGCTACTTTTAAAAAAACCACTCTGGATGGATTTATATATATTAACGGTGTACAAGATGCTCATACTTATTTAGGGTATGAAAATAATTTTACAGCCAATGATGAATTCTATATAGGAGCAATTAGTGGTCCACAACGCTATTTTGATGGAAAAATTGATGAGGTAAGAGTTTGGAGCACTCCTCGTACACAAGCAGAAATACGTGCTAACATGTACAAAGAAATTTCAAACCCATCGTCAGAATCTGATCTAGTGGCGTATTACCAATTAGATGAAACAACCGGATTATCAGCTGTCAATGCCGAAGGGACTAATACTTACGATGGTACATTATATAATATGGAAAATGCAGATTGGTTACCTTCATCTGCATTTTTTGGACCTAAAAATGCCTTGAATTTTGATGGGGGATTGCAAGCTGTAAGTCCTGATTATGCATATAAAACTTCAAATGTTACATCAGCTACTGATAATTTTACGATGATGGCATGGGTTTATCCAGATGTTGTTACTAATGGTGAAGGAGGCTGGAGATGTATCGCTTATAACGGGGATGATGCGGGTGGTTATGGAATTGGTATAGAGAATTCAAAAGTTGCCGGATTATTCGGGACTACACAATGGAACATAACTGATGAGGTATTAACAATAGGAAATTGGTATCATATAACTATGAGAAGAAGTGGCGGTACAGTTCAGTTTTTTCTAAATGGAGAATTACTAGGCTACTCTAACGCAACGGCACCATATACACCTAATGCAAAATTCTCCATTGGAAATATGTATAGTGCTGATGGCTCATCCATATATACTGATTCATTTGATGGAAAAATTGATGAAGTAAGAGTGTATGATGCTGCTCTATCAGATCAGCAGATAATAGAGAGTTTGTGTACTTCACTTGAAGGTGATGAGACAAATTTAGTAGCATATTACAATTTTGATAACAGCTCAGGCACTACACTTCAAGCATTTGATGGAAGCACTGGTAATGACCTCACCCTTGTAAACATGGACAATGAAGACTGGACTTCATCAACAGCTTTCAACACATGGCTTAATGTGGATAATACAAACTGGGCTAATGCAACAAACTGGAGCGATGGCAGTATACCTACTTTAACAGATAATGTTGGGATACCAAATTATTCAGGCGGAAGCCAACCAACATCAATAAGCGCTTTAGCTTGTAATAATTTAGTAGTTGGGGATGATGCGGAACTAACATTTGATTATGACGGACAACATACTATTCATGGCTCTGCTTTTGTAATCGGCCACTCGGATATAACTAATGGTGATTTTCTGACCATTACCAAAAATCTTCATATTTTATTATTATCTAGCCTTGATATTGATCCGGGGGGGCAACTTACAATAGGCAATAATCTGGATATCTGGGCAACCGGAACTTGTACTGTAAAATCAGATGCTAACGGCACCGGTTCACTCATCGTTTCAGGTAACTCAAGCGGCAATGTAATTTTCAAGCGTTGGGTTCATGAAGCATCCAAAGCCGCAACATGGCATTATGTTTCTGCTCCGGTGGCAGGTCAGGCACTTAACACGGTATGGATGAATGCCAATAACATTGCTTTTGCAGAGCCGGCCTGGCAGTTTTTCCGTTGGGATGAACCCACAAACTATTGGATTATTTATGGCTCAACCGGAAGTCCTGTAGCTTTTGGTGATAACACTTTTGTTGAAGCACGCGGATATTGCCTTACAAGAACTAGTGCCGGAGAACTTTCTTTCACCGGTACTGTTAGAACAAGTGATTTGAATTATGGAGCAACTTACACAGCAGGTGAAGGAGATGGCTTTAACCTTGTGGGAAATCCTTTTACAAGCTCCCTCATGGCTACAACTACAGCTTCTGCAACATTAAATTTCCTAACAGTTAATACAGCACTATTAGATGACAGCTACGAAGCTTTATATATTTGGGATGAGCAAGCAGGTTATTCAGGGGGCCGGAATGATTATAAAGTCATATCCAATGGTACTATAACCGGCTATACTAAACTTGACCAGCATTATGTATCACCCGGGCAGGCATTTATGGTAAAAGTAGTATCACTTGGAGGCGACCTTGCTTTTAATGAAAATATGCAGGCTCACAACGATGCAACTTTTTATAAAAACAGTGAAGATGTTTGGCCTTCAGTAGAACTTATTGCTGAGAATAATGAGTTGTTCAATTCAACAGCAATTGGTTTTAATGAAAATATGACCTTAGGTCTTGACCCTTCTTATGATGTTGGTAAACTTAAAGGCAATCCCGATATTGCACTTTATACAAAATTAATAGAAGATAATGGTGTTGACTTTGCAATTCAGGCTCTGCCCTGTTTTGAACAGGATTATTCGGTAAAAGTCGGTTTGGATATTGCAAACACCGGAGAGTATACTTTTGAAGCAGCAACAATGGAACAAATACCGGATGAGGTTTATGTGTATTTTGAAGACAAACTAACAGGAACAATAACCAACTTAAAAGAAACAGATAATTACACTTGCGTTATCAGCGAAGCCGGAAGCATTACTAACAGGTTTGTACTGCATTTTACTTTAACGCCATTTAGTACCGAAGAGACAAATGCAAATCAAAGCAAAATCCAAATCTGGTCAGCAAACAAAACAATTAATATTCTTAATCCTGAGCAACAAAAAGGGAC
>CAZREZ010000227.1:0-5347 GCA_964599115.1 uncultured Bacteroidales bacterium | reverse complement strand
TCTCAGCTAATCAATTCACTACCCCCTACCCTGTCTACCCTATTGGATTGTCTTATATTTCAAGCTATTTAAAAAGCAGGTTACCCGGTTATGATATCCGGATATTTGACCTTGTTATAAATAATATTGATGAACTGATTGAATATTTAAAAGATTTTAATCCCGATGTTATAGGAATTTCATTACGTAATATCGATGATGTAAATATCTATAATAAAGAGAGCTTTATAAATAATTATAAAAAGATAATTGATAAAATAAAGAAGAATACTAAATCAAAAATAATAATCGGTGGTTCGGGCTTTTCGATTTTCCCTGAAACATTATTTAAATATTTAAAACCCGATTTTGGAATTGTCGGGGAAGGCGAAGAAAGCTTTTACAAGTTAATTTATTCTTTAGACAATAATTCTGATTACAGAAATATTGAAGGCTTGGTTTATATTGAAAATAATAATGTCGTTTTAAACAAAAGAACGAATTATTTCAAAAATTCTGACTTTTGCTTTGAAGAAAACCTTATAAATTATTATTGGAAATACAGTGGAATGCTTAATATTCAATCAAAGCGTGGATGCCCTTACAATTGTGTCTATTGTACTTACCCTTTGATTGAAGGCAGTAAAGTAAGATTATTAAATACTAACAAAATTATTGAAGCACTTTCGGATATTTATTTTAATAAAGGGATTGATTATTTATTTTTCACTGATTCGGTTTTTAATATTAACAATGATTTTAATTTTGAATTAGCAGAAAAGATAATAAAAAATAAAATCAAAATCAAATGGGGAGCATATTTCAGCTTGCACAACTTAGACGAGAAGTTATTAATATTGCTGAAAAAAGCCGGTTTAACACATATTGAATTCGGAACGGAATCGCTTTGCAATACCACTTTGAAAAGTTATAGAAAGCCGTTTACAGTGTCAGATATAATTGAAAAATCGGAACTCTGTAATAAATTAGAAATTGATTTTGCCCATTTCCTGATACTCGGAGGCTATGGCGAAACTGAACACACCTTAAATGAAACTTTTGAAAATTCGAAAAAAATCAACAGAACTGTATTTTTCCCTTTTATCGGTATGCGTATTTATCCCGGCACTAAATTGTATGAAATTGCAATTAAGGAAAAAAAGATAAGTAAAGATGATAATTTATTAGAACCAAAATATTATATTTCAAATAAAATTGATATTTCAACATTAAAGGATAAAGCAATAAAAACAGGTAAAAAATGGGTTTTTCCCGATGAAGACATGTCTAAAGTGATGAATAAAATGAGATTAAAAAACAAAAAAGGTCCGTTATGGGAGTATCTGATAAAATAAAATCAATGGACGAAAATATAATTGAATTAATACCGCAAAGGCCTCCGATGGTTATGATCGATAAACTAATTTATTCGGATAATAAACGAACCGAAACAAGCTTTTTTATTAAAGAAAATAATATTTTTTGTGAAAATAGTGTTTTTTGTGAACCCGGATTAATAGAAAATATCGCTCAAACAGCAGCAGCACAACAGGGATTTTTAGCAAAACAGGAAAAATCGGATGTTTTAATCGGTTATATCGGGGCAATAAAAAATTTAAAGATAAATTTCCTGCCAAAGATCAATACAGAGATCAAAACAGAAATAACAATTGAAAATAAAATTCTCGGTGTTACAATTATTTACGGAAAGGTAAAATGTGATGATAAAGTAGCAGCAGAATGCGAAATGAAAATATTCATTGAAAATAATAGTTGATATAGAATATTTAAATGTATTAAATTTATTTATGCGAAGTATAATAAGTAAAAATGTATAATTTTGCTTATTAATACTTGAGTTCGAGATTAGTTTCTTTTTATATTTTTTTAATCATAAGAAATCCGCGTATACCCTGTTGAATAGTCTTATGTAATATTTAATAAAAATATTAATTGTATTTATTCTACAGGGTAAATCAGCGTCAAAATCAATAAAATAGTTTTTAGGCAATTAAATGACGCAGATCTATGCAGATAAACGTTGATAAAATATGGAACATAAAAACCTATCAATAAAAACCGAAACAATTATCAGATTCAGCGAGGTTGACTCAATGGGTGTGGTCTGGCACGGCAACTATATAAAATATTTTGAAGACGGCAGGGAAGCATTCGGCAATAAATACGGTCTTAATTATCTTGATTTTTATAAAAAAGGGATTCTGACACCTATAGTTAAATTAAGCTGCGACTTTAAAAAACCATTAAAATACGGCGAGAAAGCAATTACTGAAACTAAATACATCGATTGCGAAGCTGCTAAATTAAAACATGAATATATTATTTACAGAAGCTCTGATATGGAAATTGTTGCAACAGGAACAAGCGTTCAGGCATTTTTGGATATGAACAGAGAACTTATGTTAACAATTCCACCTTTCTTTGCCGAATGGAAAAAAAAGTGGAAACTAATTTAACCATTTTAGTATAATAAATTAAAACCATGAACAGTTAACATTATTCTTTACAAATGCCTGACGTTTATATAAGTGCTGATAATATTATTTCTTCTCTCGGATTTACAACCGAAGAGAATATCAATAATATCAAAAAAAACATAACAGGAATAAAGCTTATTAACAATAACTATTTTTCTCCTACTCCTTTTTATGCTTCAATAATTGATTCAGAACGATTGTATTCAGATTTTAAGAATATTGGTAATCCCGAAAAGTTTACACGGTTTGAGCAAATGGCAATCTTATCTATTGTTGATACTTTAAGAAATACAAAAGTTGATATTAAAAATAAAAACACTCTTTTAATAATTTCTACAACAAAAGGAAACATAGATATTTTAGAACAAAGCAATAAAAACAGATTTGATCAAAATAAGATTTACTTATGGAATACGGCAAAATTGTTACAGCATTATTTTGAAAATCCCAATATGCCGGTTGTTGTTTCCAATGCTTGTATTTCGGGTTTGCTGGGAATTATTATCGGTAGCAGACTAATTCAATCATCACATTTTGAAAATGTTATTGTTACTGGAGGAGACATATTATCCGAATTTGTTGTATCTGGTTTTCAGTCGTTTTTATCTTTAAGTACCGTACCTTGCCGGCCCTTTGATGTTTCAAGAGACGGATTAAGCTTAGGCGAGGGCTTCGGAACAATAATATTAACAGCAAATCCTGAATATGTTAATAAAAAAATAATAGTTACAGGCGGATCTTCCAGTAATGATGCAAATCATATTTCCGGTCCGTCACGCACAGGCGAAGGATTATTCATAACAATTAAAAACACTTTAAAAGAAGCCGGATCAAAAGCAATAAATCATATTGATTATATATCTGCACATGGAACCGGTACTGTTTATAACGACGAAATGGAATCAAAAGCAATAACAAGTGCCGGGCTTGAGAATATTCCAGTAAATAGCTTCAAGGGTTACTGGGGGCATACTCTCGGGGCAGCAGGTATAATTGAATCAATTGCAGCAATCAATTCAATGAAAGAAAATACACTGTATAAAACTATGGGATTTAGTAAATCAGGTGTTTCAAAAAATATCAATGTAATTGACAAGACAGAAAAAGTAAAAATCAATAATTGCTTAAAAATTACTTCCGGCTTTGGTGGGTGTAATGCGGGAATAATATTTTCTAAACTTTCCTGATTTTTACAACCGGCTTTATTTCATTATTTTAAAGGCCACAAAACATCAGACAAGTTTGTATCCCAGTTCTCAAATTTTACACGGTCGGCCATTTCTGCAACTGCAGCAAGCGGAATTGTTTGCGCGGTCATTTCTTCGGCTAATTTTCCTGCAAAGCCCCATGATTCTGACTCAAGATACCAATTATCAGGTTCAGTGTTGGCTTCATTATCAGGGAAACCATCTTCGGGAGTAGCACTTTCATGGATTTCAGACTTAACATACGAAAGGTCACAATTTAATCTTGTCCATAATCCTGCAGCTTTATGAAACCCGTCATAAGCTTGACGTATATGGGGTTTGTCGGGTGCAACCTGTACATGATCGAAGGTAGCAAATGGCAGCAATACTTTTAGCTCAGGAAGCTTCTGGCCGATAGCTTCATAATTATTGACTGTTATTCTATAAGGCCAGAAGTCACCAGTCATATCAGGGGTTGCAACATCTTCAGGCCAGTTACTATAAGAAAATACACAATTATCAAGCAAAGCTTGTGTCAAAGGATGTGAAAAATATCTTTTTCCATTAATTTTAGGGCCCTTATCATCCAATAAATAATCACTTCCATTTTGGACAATAAAAAGTGGCCGCCCTTCAGGAAAATTTTGATTTTCGATCCAGTTAAGGTGTGAATAGTCTACATCAATGCTTGTGGGAGTATAATTTTCATGATTATAATACGGATTATAAACCGGATTATGCGCATCATCCCAATGACCGATTTCCAGGGGATACATTTCGGCCAAAGTGGGATTCTCCCTTCCAACAAAATATTTCAAACCTGTTAAATCCTCCCCGAAATAAGCCATTACATTGGTTGCCACAACACCTGCATGTGAAGAAGCAAACATTCCTACATTATTGTACAATGGCTCAATACCGATAAGTTCATGTAAAGATTTTCCATTGATATCCTGTATCAAACCAAGTGCAAAACGAATTGCATCACGCAGGGCAGCAATTGATTTTATCCCTCCGAAATCATATTCCCCTTCGCTGCTGATACCGGTTTCGGGATCAGTTTTACCGGGCCACAAATGGCTAATCGTAATGGCTCCTATATCTACCGGATTATATACAAGATGAAATTCCACTTCTTCTTCATTGTATTTATCAACAAACCATGTTGAAGCAATCACAACAACCGGAGCACTATCATCATATCTCGGCTCATTAGGCAAATCAATCCTAACTGCAATTTTGCCATTTTCTGCAGAGTGAATATGGGTATAAACAATCTCCCCAAATCCTGGTAATTGCTGTTGATTGTACGATTCATTGTTATCCTTCTTGCAGGAAGAAAAAATAAAAATCCCAAAAAAGAAACATTTAAACAGAAATGAAACTTTTATCATATTTTTGCATTTAATTTTATATCTTAACCAAAAGTAAAATAAAATGACATATAAAATTAAAATACTTTTTTTTTTACACCCCTGAATTTTGCTTTTGTAAATTTTGCGTTTGATAAAGAGGAATTTTATGATGTTTTTTCAAGCTCTTCTTTGGAAAAAATTAATTCCATGTTATTAAAATTGGAAAATGTTGAATACAGATTTCTTAGATTACCGATTCAGGAACATGCTCCAAAAATTATAAAGTATCAAAAAGAGTCCAAGATGGTCATATACAAGATGGATCCAC
>CAZREZ010000226.1:0-5355 GCA_964599115.1 uncultured Bacteroidales bacterium | reverse complement strand
CTTTTCACTATCCATGTACCCTATAGCATTTATGGTTCTATTATAAGCAGTATCTACATAGCTTTTTATGTCATTGTTACATTCTCTCTTCAAATAATCAAAATAGTTCTTCACTACATTATGATAATCTTCATAATCAGCTCTATCCTCAAAGTCTTCCTCCAAAAATCTGATAACATCTTCAACTAGCTTATATGATTTATAATTTAAAGATGATGTGTTTTTCACCCATGTTTTTAACATTCGACTTAACTCAGCAGTTAAGCCATCAGTATTTCCATTTGAAGTTTGAAACTCTTCAACCTGTTTGCATGGATCAAACTCTCCCCAACTACCACCATTTTCTGAATTTGGGATTAAAAATGTTCCATCTTCTTTTTCAAGTGCAGGCAAAACTTCAATGTTATGATATCCCTCAGAAAACTTCACAAGAACAACTTTACTCCAACCGCTAATTTTATCGGTGGTAGTGTATTTTTCTTTCAAGTAATCTTTTACCTCTTGAAGCAATGCTGATTGTCCATTATTTTCGTAATTATCGAACTTATCAAATGTTTCTTGCGGGATTTTAAACAAAACATCAACGTCTTGTTCTTCTGTTAAAGGTCGTACATTTGTTTTGGTCTTGTATGATCCAAATAAAAACTTGGTACTTCCGTCATAATCACTATCGTAATAAGAGTCGTGTAATTTTTTACAAACACCTTCGTACTTTGTTTTTGCATCCTCATTCTGTTTTGAAGTCAACTTAATGTTTTCGCAAAATGTCAAAAAATCTTTTCTCATATACTTTTATTTTTAAAATTTACAAATATTTTGCAAATATACAAAATAAAAGATTAAAAGTCAAGTTTATATTAAAATAATGCAATAATTGTGCAAAAAATAAATATAGAGCGTGATTATCATCCTGTCTGTTTTCTATATTTCTGATTTTTTTATCGGAATAAGTCTATTGTTTTTTATCCATTCAATGGTACTTTGTATATTTTTTCATCGAAGTTTTCTTTTTCAGGAGACTATATATAAAAAAATCATCATCTTGAAATTTTATACATTTCCGGTATTATTATGTAAACATTTCATTTCTATAAAACCTACAGAGGAACGTAATTTCAATTTTATACTGTTTCGAACTGGGCTTTTCAAGCCGCTTAAAGCTTATTTATTACTGGTAGTTTTCTTTTTTATTCTTTTTATGTTCAATCCTTTGTGAAGTATCTTTAAGGTTTAGTTATGTTTGTCGTCTATAACGTTATGTTACTTGGTTGTTGTAACACCCATTTGAGTAAAAAAGCTGTCAATGGGTTCCCATAGTTCAATTTTGTTCCCTTCCAGGTCCATAATATGAACAAATTTTCCATATTCAAACTCCTCAATGCTGTCTACTATAGTCACGCCATTTTCTCTGAGCTTTTTTACCAAACCTTCAATATTCTGTACTCTATAATTAATCATGAACTCTTTCTCTGATGGAGTGAAATATTCTGATCCTTCCTCAAATGGACCCCATCTAAGATAATTTATTTCTTCTGGTCTATTAGCGTTTCTAAATTCGAAAGGCGAACCGTAGTCATCTATTGCCAGCCCTAAGTTTTTACCATACCACACCCTTATTTCTAGAGGATTTGTCGATCGGAAGAAAATACCACCTATGCCTGTAACTTTTGGTGTCGTGTCGTTTATAACTGTCTCTTTTTGTTCAAGTGTATCTGTTTTGTTTTTCTTAGCGTCATTTGTATTGGTTGCTGTATTACAACTTGCTGCTAACATTATGAGAAACAGAATTTTACTCAGGTATTTCATTTTCTTTAATTTTAAAGTACCGCTAACGTTTATAATTACTATTACGTTTATTTTTTCTATCTCTGTGTGCTAAGGTAATTATATTTTCCAATATTATTCAACGGTTTGCAGCTTGCCCAGTAGCCGTTTTTATGTAGTATTTTTCTTAATGTTTCCAATAGTTATAATAATCAATCCGATAATCATAAAAATTTCCATAATATTTGTTTTATGTTGCATGTAACTTGTTTATAGAAACAATTTTTATCCGTTTTTTATTTCTTACAATAAATAACATTAACTGTCCTTGTTGCACTGGCAGTATTACCTGCATTATCGCTTACAGAATAATATACATGTCCTGTTCCGGATTGGCTGGTATCAATTTCAATTGTAGTATTGATTTTATCGGTAATGTCGCCGTCTTCATCATCAGTTGCTGTTGCTCCCGGGTCAACATAAGGAATCCCAACACAGGTTGTGATAGGATTGTATCCGAGAATTGTAATAACCGGAGGAGTATTATCCTTTTTACAACCAAAACCTATTAAGAGTATGGTTATCAGGATAAATAAGATAAGCTTATTTTGATTTTTCATAACTTAAATTTTATTTTTTTGTAAATGTAGTCATGCCGATTAAAGGGATACTTTCAATAATTTCAGTATAATGAATAACAAAAGTTGTAATATTGCCGGAAATGCTTACAGTTCCTGAACCGTAAAAAGAAATATTGTCAATTTGTTGTGACGGAATAGTAATTGTATTTTCTGAAATATTGCCATAAATAGTTCCGTTAGCATTATACGCGAACTTTGAAAAATTTATTCTGTTATTAATGTTGTATGCAGATGTGATAGTTTGTTCGTATTCGTGAGAAACACCGTCAATTACATTAATAGCATCATAAGCTCCATCATATTTTTCAGCATCATTAATTACAAAAACAATCCTTTCGGCAGTTGTTTCGTTGTAAGCAAGATCAACGGCATAATATACAACAGTGTATTCTCCAACAGAATCTTTATTAACATTATCTTCATATCCCCATTCAATAATTCCACTCCAGTTATCCCATGCATTTGCTTGTGGATGTGGTACGTAATTAAGCCAGTTGCTGCCCAATGTTATTGTTACAGGATTATCGCCATAAATAACAATTATTGGCCCTTCAAAGTCTTCGTTACTTGTATTACATCCCTGATTAAATATTAAACCTGAAACAATAATTAATGAAATAAAAACTAAAAATAATTTTTTCATGATAAAATGTTTTATTTAGATAATTTTAATTACAACAAATATAGAAAATATTTCATTAAAAATTGGTTAATCCATATTTTTTATATAGATTTGCAATAATAAAAAATATTAACTTATTTTAATAACCCAAATCCAAAATTATGAAAAAATTATTAGCATTATTTACAATTATTGGAATATTAGGTTTATTTGCATGTGGTGGTCCGGTAAAAGAACAAGAAGGTGGCGAAGAAGTGATTGTTGAGGAAGAAATTACTGAAGCTCCTGTAGGTGATTCAGTAGAGTTGATTGTTGAGGACTCACTGGCTGTTGAAGCACCAGATGAAGATTCTATTGCAAAATAGATCGGTGCAAGAAAATAAACTTATGATTTCAAAATAAAAAAAGGAGGAGTGGAATATTCCTCCTTTTTTTATTTTTTTGCTTGGGAATTATTTGTATTTGAATTAATTTTGGCATGTTAATTAAAATTGTAAATCATTTTAAATTTGGAGGTAAAATTGGGAAATATAGCAACTTCAGGAAACAAAGGTAAAGGAGTACGTTCCGATTGTTTCGTCACCATTGAACTAATGGATAAAGAGGGAATTGATATTCAATTACAAAGTAAAGTAGGGGTCATTTTTGGAGAAGAAATAATTAAAGAAATTAAAAATATTTTGAATTATTTTGGCATTAAAGAAGCAAAAGTACATTTGGAAGATTCGGGTGCACTTGCTTTTGTAATTGCTGCAAGGGTTGAAGTTGCCGTTAATCAATTAATTCAGAATGAAAAAGAATATTTACCTGAATTAATAGAAGAAAATAAATATCAGACAACCAAGGACAGTAAACGTTTTTCAAGATTATACTTGCCGGGGAATACACCGAGTTTGATGATCAATGCAGGTATTCATAAACCTGATGGAATTATTTTAGACCTTGAAGATTCGGTTGCCCCTGATAAAAAAGCAGAAGCTCGCTTATTGGTAAGAAATGCTTTACGTCAATTGGATTTTTATGGTGCCGAGCGAATGGTGCGAATAAATCAAGTGCCAAAAGGTCTGGATGATTTGGATTATATAATTCCGCACAATGTGAATTTAATTTTAATTCCTAAATGTGAAAGTGCCGGACAGATTCATCAGGTAAATAAGAAAATTGATGAATTAAAATCCAAACATAATATAGAAAATCCTGTTTGGTTGATGCCGATTATTGAAAGTGCCCTTGGAGTCATCAATGCTTATGAGATTGCAAGTGCTGCCGATAATGTGGTTTCACTGGCTATTGGTTTGGAAGATTACACAGCAGATATTGGAACAAGAAGAACCAATGAAGGAACAGAATCGTTTTTTGCAAGAAGCCAGGTAGTTAATGCTGCAAGAGCAGCCCGGATACAAGCAATTGATTCGGTATTCTCGGATGTGGCAGATATGGAGGCGCTGAAGCAAAATGTGCTAAGATCAAAAGCACTTGGATTTGACGGAATGGGTTGTATCCATCCGCGACAAATCGCGGTTATTCATGAAAATTTTGCACCTGATGAAACCGAAATTGAAAAAGCTAAAAAAATTGTTAATGCTTTTATTGAAGCTAATGAAAAAGGATTGGGCGTTGTTTCACTCGGAACAAAAATGATAGACCCACCTGTTGTTAAAAGAGCACAAAACACAATTAACCTTGCTGTTAATATGGGTAAATTGAAAAAAAACTGGAGAGAGGAAATTTAGTATCTGATTTAATTTATAAAAAATACATATTAATGAAAAAATACGATAAATTAGTAAAAAATGCAGTTGGAAGAATAGTTCCCACAATTATTAACGGTGAAGAGCATATACCCTTTAAAGGTGTGGGTAAATATATACCTGATGGAAGAAAATATGCACCTCGTTTATCTTCATGTGCCAATTATCCCAATGATGGAAATAAGCTTGTACCAAGTTTAAAAGAAGCCCTGATAAAAGCAGGATTAAAAGATGGAATGACAATTTCCACTCATCATCATTTCAGGAATGGTGATATTATTGCAGTGCAGATATTTGATATTGCACATGAATTAGGTATAAAAGATCTCAGATGGTTTCCGTCAGCTTCATTTCCATGTCAGGAGCCATTAATAAAATATATGGAGGATGGTACTATCAACAGGATTGAAGGCAGCATGAACGGACCTCTGGGTAGATTCTGCTCTGAAGGAAAAATGAAAGGGATTGGTGTTCTTCGTTCGCATGGTGGTAGATATCAGGCAGTGCAGGATGGTGATGTGAAGATTGATATTGCAATTATTGCTGCACCAACAGCTGATGCTTTCGGGAATGCAAA
>CAZREZ010000225.1:0-5376 GCA_964599115.1 uncultured Bacteroidales bacterium | reverse complement strand
CCCTTAACTTGACGGCTATGCCCCCTGCCCCTCCTTAAAAAAAGGAGGGGAGTTATTGCAAATTAGTCCGTACGGATTTAAAAAACAAGATATTTTTTGTAATAATATAACAAATGGATAAAATAAAAATCCGGAAAAAAAATAAAATCCTGAAAGGTGAAATTCAGCTTCCATTTTCAAAAAGTGAAAGTAACAGGCTGTTAATTATCAAATCGCTTTGTTATGATGAATTTTCTATTAAAAATTTATCTGATGCTGATGATACTGTTCTTTTGAAGAAAAATCTTGAGAAAATCAAAACTTACTGTAAACCTGATATACCAAAAATTATTGATACAAAAAATGCAGGAACCGTTATGAGGTTTTTAACAGCTTTTTTATCAAATAATTCTGGAAAGTGGATTTTAACAGGAAGCGAAAGAATGAAAGAAAGACCTGTTGGTGTTCTCGTGAATGCTTTAAGACAATTGGGAGCAAAAATTGAATATACCGATAAGGAAGCTTATCCGCCTTTAAAAATATCAGGAACAAAACCTGAAGGAGGCGAAATCAGTGTTGATGCAAGCATCAGTAGTCAGTATATTTCAGCTTTATTAATGATAGCTCCTGTGTTGCCACAGGGATTGACATTAAAATTACAAGGCCCAATCAGCTCAATGACTTATATTAAAATGACTATGGAAATTATGAGGTTTTTCGGGATAAAAATATCAGATAATAAAAATATTATTAAAATAAAAAATCAACAATATATTGCACGTGATTTTTCGGTAGAAGCCGATTGGAGTGCTGCTTCATACTGGTACGAAATGGCAGCGTTTTCCGATGAAGTTGATTTAACACTAAAAGGTTTGAAAATTAATAGCTTGCAAGGTGATGCGGTGATTGCAGATATTTTTAAAAAATTTGGTGTTAAAACGAAATTTATTCCCGAAGGTATTCATTTAAGCAAGACAGGCAAGTTTGTAAAAAAGCTATATTTTGATTTCAATAATTATCCAGATATAGCTTTAGCAGTAATTGTAAGTTGTGCCGGACTGAATATTAACGGAAATTTTAAAGGTTTGAAAAATTTAAAAATTAAGGAAACCGATAGAATTTCGGCACTTAAAACCGAATTAAAAAAAACCGGATGTAATTTTGAAGAAACATCCGAATCAGGATGGGAACTAAAAAATATTTCAAGGATTCATAAGCCGTCATCTTTGCAATTTTCAACACATAATGACCACAGGATGGCAATGTCATTTGCTCCGTTGGCATTAAAATATGGCGAAATTGAAATTGAAAATCCCGGTGTGGTTAAAAAATCCTATCCCGGCTTTTGGAATGATCTAAAAACAATTGGTTTTAAAATCTGTTGTATTGATTTTGACGCTGATCCATGTGGACAAGTTTAACGCAGATTTCCTATGATTAAAATAAATATATTAAGAAACTAATCCCGAACTCATGTTAAATTTTATACTTTTACCGGTAGTTTATTTTTAAACTAATAAATTTTAATTAATGACAGTTGATATTTTTATCCCGTGTTTCATTGATCAGGTTTATCCTGAAACAGGATTTAATATGATAAAAATTCTAAAGAAGTTTGATATAGATGTTCATTATAATACAAATCAAACCTGTTGCGGACAAATGCTCTTTAACAGCGGATTCTGGGATGAAGCCAAAGCAATAGGCGAAAAATTCATAAAAGACTTTCCAAATAATCGTCCTGTTGTTGGACCCTCAGCTTCCTGTGTTGGATTTATAAAAAATTATTATCACGAATTATTTCATAATACGGCTTTACATAACGAATATAAGCTGCTACAGAAAAACATTTATGAATTTACTGATTTTATGGTAAATTTTTTAAAGATCACTGATGTTGGTGCCACATTTGAAGCAAAAGTCACTTATCACGATTCGTGTGCTGCTCTCAGAGAGTGTGGTATAAAAAAAGAGCCGAGAGATCTGATGAAACATGTTAAAGGTCTTGAACTGATTGAAATGAAAGATAATGAGGTCTGCTGTGGTTTTGGCGGGACTTTTTCAGTTAAGCATGAGCCCATTTCAACAGCTATGGCTGAACAAAAAGTTCATAATGCCCTTGATACCGGCGCCGAATATATTGTTTCCACCGATTTATCGTGTTTAATGCACCAGGATGGTTATATTAAAAAACACGAACTTCCTTTAAAAGTTATTCATATTATTGATGTGCTTGCTTCAGGATGGTAATCAGTCAAATATTTCCTTTTCCAACTCATAAGCAGAACCAGGCTTGGCAATGATCTTTTTATTTCTGTCAAGCAAAAGCATTGTGGGTGTTGCATAAATTCCGTAATCCTTAGCCGGCTGGCTGTCCCACCCGATAAAATCACATATATTAATCCAGTTATAATCTCCTTCAAGCAGATAATTTGTGAGTTCGGTTTTTGAAGTGTCAATTGATATTGCAATTATCTCAAGAGTTTTATCATCTTGTTTATCATAAATTTGTTTTATTTCGGAAAGGATTTTTTTGCAATGCGGACACCAGCTTGCCCAGAATAAAATCAGGGTGTTATCAAAATCAAGTTCATATAAATTAATTTCATTGCCAGGCAAATCTGTTGTTTTAATTTCAGGAGCTTGTTTGCCGATTGCCAGATTCTTGAGAATTTCAATACGATTTTCTAGTTCTGATGTATTTTCAGTCTTAACACATAATTTGTCAACTTCGGTATTTTCGGCAATATGCGTGATAACCCTGAAAAAATCAAATTTTTCAAAACCTGATATCAGGTAATCAATTACAAATTCATAAATAATTGTATTAACACTTGCTTTTGCCATTATTGTATCAACTGCCTGCATAAATGAATCTTCCAATTGTTCCTTTGTAAATCTTTGATTTTGATAAAGAGATAAATAAGAAATTATTTTAGTGGAAATAAAATTGCTTCGTAATAAAGCTGTATCAGTAAAATCAATATTATCAAAGAAATGAGACTGTAAAAATATTTTTTGTTCAAGAGGCGACAGTTCAGGATCAATTAAGGGAGGATTGTCAAAAGCAGCAAATTTTGACATAAATGTGTTAGGATTATTTTGTGTTAATCCATTAACGTAATCGTTAAATTCATGTTGAGTTGAATTATATTTTGTCTTGACGAGCACATAAAAAGAATCTGTTTTAGGATAATAATTGATAAGAGGTTGTAACAAATCTAATTTGTATTGATAAAGATTACGTTTAAATAAATAATCGTAATACAATAAATTTTCAATAGAGCTGATGATTTTCATGTTATCATTCGGCAGTGTGTTTTTTGTGGTAAACTTAATATTTTCTTTATTGAATATCAGATCAATAAAATTATTATTTCCAAATATCAATCTGTAAAGACCAACTGCTGTGTTTTGTGAAAAAATAAATTCAAATTCACCTGATTCATTTGTTTGTGTTGAATCAATAATATTATTTTGATCTCCGTAAAAATCAGCGAGATATATTTTGCTGCCGGGAAAATCTTCTATAGTTCCTTTAATGGTATAATTTTGGCTGAATGTTAATACTGATAAGGAAAGAAAAAATAAAAAGATAATGTTTTTCATATTAAAAATTATAAGGTGAAATAGTCCGTAAATACTGATATAAACCGTTAAAACGGTTTTTGAATTTTATTTAGTAGCCCACGACTTAAGTCGTGGGTTGCCAAGAACATACAGTAATTACAAACCATTTTAACGGTTTTCCTCTTTTAGTATAATAACAACTTTATAGACAAGCATTAATTAATGTTCGTCCCTAATATCTGTTGTTTTAGTCCAATTAGAATATCCAACAATGATTAACATAGACACATCGGGGTATCGGAAACAAAATTAAAAATATATAAGTAATATCATTAAGAATTATCTTGTTTTTTGAAATCTAAATCATTATTTTATAATATATTTGTGGTTTATTTATTTGAACCATAATAAATAATTGGATGGAAAAATATTTTTTAAAAAAATCGAAGTTCTTATTTAAAGCTGTTTTAGCAACAATAATGATTTTTATGACAGTAAATATTCAGGCGCAAACACCTACTGTACAGGATTGTCCGGGAGCTATCCCTGTTTGTGAAGGTTATTATTATCAGCCGAATGCGTTTTCAGGAACCGGTACTTACCAGAATGAAATAGCATCAGGATATAATTGTTCAACAAATGAATGCATGAATAGTGGCGAAAAAAATGATGTTTGGTATATAATTAATGTTATGAGCGATGGTTTGCTTGGATTTTTGTTAACTCCAAATACTTATTCAGATGATTACGACTGGGCGGTTTATAATCTTACACTTGCAAGGTGTGAAGATATTATTACCAGGCAATATGAGATAAGCTGCAATTGGTCTGGTACTTCTGGCCCTACCGGACCAAACGGAGGGTCTAATAATAATTGCGTTAATGCTTCCGGACCAAATAAAAATGCATTGATTCCCGTAACAGAAGGACAAATTATTGTAATCAATATAAGTAATTATACAAGCTCACAATCCGGATATAGCCTTGATTTTGCACCTTCTACTGCTTTAGTATATGATACTGTACGACCTGAAATAAACCATATTTATGGAGAAAATGTAACATGTGGTGACACAACACTTGAGTTTATTTTTACTGAGAACGTCCTATGCTCTTCCATACATGATGCTTCATTTGAACTTTCCGGACCTGGCGGCCCATATACAATTACAAATCTTTATGGCGCTGTTTGTGCTGTTGGCGGAACTGCAGAAAAAACATTTACTATTACAATTGATAAACCATTTGCTGCAAACGGATTGTATCATCTGGCAATCAATTTTTTTACTTCTATTCAGGATGCCTGCAGCAATATTGCCTTACCATTCCAATACCCGTTTACAGTTGATCTTGGTGCTCCGAATATTTTTGATTTAGGTATTGAGATTACCAACTCCTCCTGCGGTCTGAGCAATGGTTCGATTACAGGAATAATTGTTACCGGTACACAACCTCTTATATACACATGGAAAGATGATCAGGGAAATATTGTAGGAAACGATCTTGACCTGATAGATGTACCGGCAGGTTTATATAATTTAACAGTTGATGATCCTAATACTTGCCGGTCAGAAGCAGGACCCTACCAGGTGGATGATGACGGTGCACCTGAAATTGATGATACAAACATTGTGTTTACTGATAATACTTGCGGACTGGATAATGGCTCTGTTACAGGGCTGGAAGTTGCCGGCTCTACAAACCTTGCTTTTGAGTGGACAGACGATATTGGAAATGTTGTTGGAGATACTCTTGATCTGACAAATGTGCCTGGAGGTACATATTTTTTGAAAGTTACTGATGAAAACCAGTGTGAATCCTTTGCAG
>CAZREZ010000224.1:0-5382 GCA_964599115.1 uncultured Bacteroidales bacterium | reverse complement strand
TATTTATTTGATTTTAATAAAAACCACTGACAACATTATTACTAAGATGATTGTTAAAACAATTTAAAGAAGATATATCCCGGAACATATAACGCTAATTAAGCAGGTAAATTAAGAAAGGTCTCAATACTTCAAGCCTGGGATTTTTTATTCTCAGGTTTTTTATCCGGTAAAACCTCTTCGGGTTTTCCAATTTTTTTTATTCTGCCTTTTTCCAGGATCATGACTCTGTCGTAGTATTTTTTGATTGTGTGTATATTGTGGCTCACATGAACGATTGTTTTTCCTTTTATCAAGCGATCATGGAAAACCTTATCAGCTTTCTCCCTGAAGCTATTATCTCCTACTCCTCTAAAAAACTCGTCCATCAGAAAAATATCAGCGTCGGCCAGTACAGCAATGGAAAACATCAATTTGCTCTTCATTCCGGTGGAATAAAATTTTACAGGTGTATCAGCAAAGCTTTCCATATCTGCAAATTCAAGTATTTTCTGCATTCTTTTGTTTATTTCTTTGATACTCAAGCCTAAAACAGAAGAATTGATCGTGATATTTTGTCGGGCTGTGAGCTCTTGGTTAAAACCCATTCCCAGTGCCAGTTGCATACTTCTTCCATTAACAGTAACTTTACCGTTCTTGTCAGGGGGAATAGACTGGTTCATGATATGAATCAGGGTGGATTTGCCACTACCGTTGTGCCCGACAATCCCAAAGAATTCTACTTTTCTAATCTCAAGGTTGATATTGTTCAGAGCTTTCAATTTCCTGCCCCTTGAGTACTTAAAGAAAGAAAAAACCTGATCCCGAATGGTAAGCCCCCTGTTATAGAGAGTGTATGTTTTATTTATATTCTCAAGCTTAATTGCAATATCCGTATTCATCTTCAAAGTAAATCAGAAATTATTACATAAGTAGTTTTATCATTATAAGTAATTCAGAAAAAATACCTATTATAGAAACTCAAGTGCTTTTTTAGATTTTTTCATCATAAATATATATCCCAGCATATAAATTATCAGGGAGATTATAAAACTTACACTAAGAATGTTGGAATCAGGGGTGTATTATCGAGTGTGGTTTGCCAGTTACCAATTAGAAATCCTGTAATTGGATTGTATCCAAGGAATTTATAATTTTCGAGAATAATATGATAATCCCAGATAAGAGGAACCAACCAGAAACCTGCTAAAAGTATAATTGTCTACATATGGATTATGTCACGCAATTAAATATATAATGTGGCCAGAAAAAAAGAGATGCCCAGTGTAAAAAAGATACAAGCCTATGAATACTGGAATCAGGTAGATTAGTTTCCAGGAATAATGGGGATCAAAAAAGATTTGTGCAGAAATAAAATAGATCAGAAAGTTAATCATATAAGCATAAAACTTACTGAGCGTCAGGGAATAAAAAAAATCAACTTTTGCCAGTCGCATATTTTGCAGTACAAATCGTTGCTTGTTAAACAAAGTAATAGCCTGGCTAGTAGATTCAGAAAAAAATTGCCAGGTGATGATACCGGTAAAAAGGTATAAAATAAAAGAGGTATCCCTACTCCTGAATATCAGGTATGAAAAAACAAAGTAATAAACCAGTATCCTGAAAAAGTTAAAATCTATCTTCCTGATAATGGTTCGGTTAAAAAGGAAGTGAATACAATTAAGGCAGATTTTGCCAATCATCCGAAGATTAAAATTATTTTTAACCCATCAAACCTTGGATTTACAAAAGCCCGCAACCTAATTTTGAAGGAAATAATTAAAGATAAAAATTGTCATTGCCCGATTGCTTATCAGAGTTATAGTAATATGATAATCAACTTATGTATGGAACATTTCGGGAGCATGGATCCACTGTTAAAGTGAAACTAACCGATCAGTCCATTATTATTTATGACAGGGATGACAATGAAATAGCCAGCTACAAGCTTCATTGGAGAAAAGGAAAACTTGTAAGCAACAGCAATTTTAAAAGGGATTATTCTTCAAAGATTGATGAACTGATCTAGTAGCTTTCAGGCAAATTTACAAACCAGCAGCAAGCAAATGATTACATATATTCAGCTTTAATTACACGTATTCGAAGCTTTGGAAAATTAGCGTATCTTTGGAAAGAAATTCATTGTCGTGTTCAGTAAAGTCATACATAATAAAATCTATTACATCCTGTTTATTGCTCTGTCATTTTGTATTCCATTCAACAGGGTATCACAATTCATCATTGCCTTTATATGTCTGAATTGGTTACTGGAGGCAAGGTTTATTCAGAAGTATATAGCTGTAACCAAATCTTTACAAAGGCTGGATACTATATTATTCGCTGGATTGTATTTAGGTTATCTTGCAGGACTTATATATACTTCAAATATGGCCGATGGTCTGTTTAGTTTGCAGGTTAAACTCCCACTCATAATATTTCCAGTATTGTTTGCTACGATTGACAGAGATTTTTGGGATAGAAGAAAGGCAAGAATTCTTTTAATTTCATTTATTGCAGGTTGTTTAGTGGCAACATTATATTGTCTTATAAATGCATTTATTACTTATTTTGAAACGAAAAATATACGAGAATTTTATTACGGAGATCTTTCCGAATTCCTTCATCCTAGTTACTACGCCATGAATCTATCTTTTGCAATTGCTGTATTAATATGGCTTTCGCTTGAAAAAGGAATGATTAAAATAAATTGGTTGAAAATACTCGTATTTCTGCTGATTGTATATTTTAGTGTATTCACGATAATGCTTAGTTCAAAAGCTGGTGTTTTAGTCTTGTTACTGATATTTTGTCTAACAATCAGTTATGTGATTTTTGTCAAAAGAAAATATATAATGGGAATTGTTTTAATGGTAGTTACAATCCTTTTACTTGCATTGGTTTTGAATGTATTGCCACATTCCATAAAGCGTTTTGATGGAGCACTGAGTGTTATACAGAATAAAGAAAACATTACAAATAATCAAAAAGATGGAACAGTCCAACGCATACTTATCTGGAAATATTCATTAGAAATAATAAATAGGCATTTCTTATTTGGCGTTGGTACAGGAGATGTAAGGGATACATTACAAGAATTATACAAAGAAAAAAACCTTAATAATACCCGGGCCAGAAGACTGAATACTCACAATCAATATATTCAGATTTTCGTGACTTTAGGGATTATTGGTTTTCTTTTATTAGTACTATCGCTCTTATTTCCAGCGATATATAGTGTAAGAAGAAAGAGCTTTATATACTTTTGTTTTCTTGTTATTATCGGATTCAACTTACTCGTTGAGGCGATGCTGGAACGACAGGCAGGATTAGTGTTTTATGCATTTTTTAATGCAGTGTTATTTACTTTTTTTCTCGATTCAAAAAGTGTAAAACAGGATTAAAAAACCACTGTCAAAATTGTGGAAATATAAGGTTAGTATACTAGAAGGCAGGTATATTAGTCGCAAATAAATATGCGTTAATGCTATTATAGTTAATAATTTTTATTCTTGTATAAGCTATTCAAATTACGTTTTCTAAATTTTAATTCTTAGTTCTTCGCTTGATAATAAAAGATTGGGATTTATATATGGATCACGATGTAAAATATTATTCCATTTTTTCGTGATCAATTTACATTCTTTTAAATACCGTTTTTTGTTTCTCTCTGTAAAATCACTTCTTCTTGAAAGTCCTTCATGATGATATAATGCAGCATGGGGATTAACAATATTGGTGTATCCTTTTTTTCGTAATTTCAAACACAGATCAAGGTCGTTAAATGAAATAGCAAAACTCTCATCAAAACCATCAATATCGAGAAAAGTTTCTTTTCTGATTACCAGGCAGGCTGCGGTTACAGAAGCAACTTCATGCTTAAGAATTGCTTCAGGTTTTTGTAAATCACTTTCTCTTAAACCGCGAAAAATATGTCCCTGAATACCCTTTATTCCGAGAGCCACCCCAACATGCTGAATGGTATTGTCATAATATAGTAATTTTGCTCCAACCGCTCCTGTTTCTTTAAGTTCAGCACAATCAGCCATTTCAAGTAACCAGTTTTCAGAAATAACTTCTGTGTCATCATTTAAAAAGCATAAAAGCTTGCCTTTTGCTTGTTGCGCTGCGATGTTATTGATTTTTGAAAAATTGAATTCACCAGTATATTTTATTACTGAAATATTTTCTTTAGCAGAAATCTTTGTTAAATAGTCGCAAGAATCTTTCTGTGTATTGTCATGATCAACAATAATTATTTCAAAATAAGGGTAATTGGTTTTCTTTATTACTGATGTAATACAATTATGTAATAAATGGAAGTTATTTCTGCTTGGTATAATTACAGATACTAATGGTAAAGAATGTATATTAGATAAGCTATATTTTAAATATTTATGATTATAAGGAGATATTCTAATGTCCGGATATATCTCTTTCAAACTTTTTTCAAGTATATTTTTTCTTTGGATAATATCCATACTTTTAAAGGAGGAACCTATATGAGACAAAATGCAAGGAATATGATAGATAAACAAATCTTGTTTGATAGCTTTGATAAGCAGCCTGAGTTTAAGTTCGTTAATAGATATTTCATCTGTTATTTGAATATGATGAAAAAAATCTTTTTTTACGATCAATAAGGGTCCAGTATAATCGAAGGAAAGGAAAAGAAACTTATCCCAATTGCTTACAAACTGGGGATCAGCTCTCTCACCATTTATTAAATAATCATAATCGCCGTATGCAAGAGTAATATTATAATTATTTCTTAAAAGAAATTGATCTATCATACTCAACGCATTTCTTGCCAGGGATGCGCCAGGTTCAATTATCACAATATATATTTCATCGTTGTTTAGTAAAGTATAAGTTTCCTTATCGACTTTATCGATAATAATAAAATGGTTAAATGTTTTATCAGATGTTCCGGATAATTCATTTCGTTTTATCCATTTTTTATAAATCCATTCCTGATCTAATGAATCACAATTATTTAATATCAGCGAATACAATTTTTCCCAAGCATTTCTTTTAATAATTGTTTGAGTACTTTCAGGAGAATCGGGTCTTATTAAAATTCTTTTAATAATCCAGATAGATAAACCTAAATGTGTTATGATAAAAAGAAGTTTATTTAATGTGTACCTGACAATACACAAAAATATGACATAAATATTTCTCATCGTTTCAATGTGTAATCAGTAAACCAATATTCAGAAAAAATTACAAATAAGAATGTTGAAAAAATGGCAATAATAATGCACAATTTTTTATGTCAAAAATAGAATAAATTTATCAATGTTTAAATATTATATAAAATGTTTTACTTAAAGTCAATTAGTTTGTATTTTTATGCAATCAATTGCAAATTATAATTTCATAATGAAAGTCAACATCCTAGCA
>CAZREZ010000223.1:0-5386 GCA_964599115.1 uncultured Bacteroidales bacterium | reverse complement strand
GTTAAAGCAGCTTCCATTCCTGCCAAACCACCACCAACAACAGCAAAATTTTTATCTTTTTTTGCTTTTTCAAAAACATCAATTTCTTTGCCTACTTTCGGATTTACGAGGCATTGAAGACCTTGTCCGGATCTTACTCCACCCAGGCAACCTTCGGCACATGCGAGGCAAGGGCGAATATTTCCTTTAACTTTGTTTAGATATTTTCCAATAAAATCAGGATCGGCAACAAGTGCTCTCCCGATTGCAATATAATCGGCTTTGAAATTATCTGTAAGGTTTTTTATATCGTCTTCTGTATTTATTTGCCCCACATAAATTGTAGGAACATTTGCTTCTTGTTTGATTTTTTTGGCAAATTCCCATGTTTTTCCTTTTGGTACAAACATGTGTTGAAAATACCAGGGTGGAGTGTTACAAACTGTTCCTGCTGAAACATGAATAGCTTCAACGGATTTTTCTCTCAAAATCTTAGAGAATTTTATCATTTCCTCTAACTTAATTCCGTCAGGTATCATTTCGTCTCCACTGATTCTAACTATAATCGGCAAGTTAGTTGCGGATTTTACAGCATCGGAAATTTGTATCGGAAATTTTATTCTGTTCTCAAAACCCCCACCATATTCATCAGTTCTATTGTTTACTTTTGGAGACATAAATTGAGCAACAAGGTATCCGTGCCCAAATTGAAGTTCAATAATATCAAAGCCTGCTTTTTCTGCTCGTTTTGCAGCATTTTTAAATAAATTTATTGCGTATTGAATATCATCTTTATCCATTTGTTTTGGAGTTGCACCGCCCATCTCACAAGCTTTATCTGTTGATGACAAAAAATAATTTCCCGGAATTTTTGGATTAGCCATTCTCCCCGGATGGTTTAAATGAGCAATCAGTTTTGTGTCAAACTTATGAATTGTATTTGTTAGTTTTTTCAGTCCTTCCGTTTTATCATCATTGTCAATACCAATTTGAGTGGGTATTTCTCTTAAACCTTTTTCAATATATAAGGGTTCAGGAGTTATTGCTCCAAGATATTTACTTCTTATTTCATAAAAACTAAGATGTTTTTCAGTAATAATACCTGTTTTATCGCTATAACCAAGCTTTACAGGAGCGAAAATAAAGCTGTTTTTTAATTGTAACATGATAGAAGGATTTGCGATTTATGATTTACGATTTTAAACAGTCAATCGTAAATCATCAATTATCGCCTTATTTTTGTAATTTTATCGGGTCCCAGATAACCAGGATTAGGGCTCCATTTTTTGATTCAAATGGTCCATGTTCATCACCTGGCGAAAAAATTTGGTATGACCCTGCCGGAAAGGATTTACTATTACTTATATATTCTCCTTCAAGGACAAAATCTTGCTCGGTGGTAATGTGTGAATGCGGAGCCATATAAAAGTTTTTTGGCAATTTTAACAGAACCGTTTTAGCACCATTTTCGTCTCTTAATATCTTTCTTTTTGTTCCACTGCAATATTCATCTGCATTTTCCCAGTTTAAATCATCATACAAATTCAATAAATTTTCCATAATATTTTCCTCCATTAATTATTAATTAATACAAATTTATTTCTCTTTTATCTCAAAAATATTTCCAATTTTATTTTTTCAACAATTCTTCTCTTATCATTGTTTTACCGCATTTAGGGCATTTTAATGTAGTACATTTAACACCTCTCTGGTGTGGTAATTTTTCGCCGCATTTTGCACAAACACAAAAGCCTCCTGTTCCAAAAGCACCGCCTTTATTACGACCTCTTCCTCCACCAAGGCCAAGACCTTTCCCTATTCCGGGATTTTCATTTTTTCCTGAATTATTCATTTTATCTACTTTTTTATGTTAATAATAAATTTATTTTAAAATAAAATAAAGCAGGCAATATTAATATTGCCTGCTTTCGTAAGTTTAGTCATTTTCCTTATTTTCTGAAAGTTGTTTTTCTAAAACCGATAATTGATCTTTGAGAATTCTTATCTCATTTTCAATTAAAGTTTTGTTTGAAACATTTGGGATATTTTCATCAGAATAATATCCGTAATCGCGTCCAAATCCAAAATCGCTTCCTCTTCCACGACCAAACCCACCTCTAAAGCTTCTGCCAAATCTTCTTCCATATCCCGGAGTCAGATCAGCAAAACCCGGACGATCATTGCCAACACAATATCCCATCCGTCTTCCTGTCATAGGACCAAATCCTTCAGGCCCTGTTTTGTCACCTCCTGGCATAATTACCTCCTTTTTAAAAATTATTTATAACTTATTTTTGCAAAGATAATGAACAAATGTTCATAATGCAAGTTTTTTTTAAAAAATATTTTTAAATACTTTCCCTGATAATAAAATCACAACCGGTTAATTTTTTATTTATGTTTCTGTTTAATTTGAAGTAAAAATCATATTATTAATTACAAAATCATCAATTTCATTTTTAATAGTTAACACCGGTGAATCTGCAAGCCTTACAATTTTTTCGTTGTTGCAGCCGATAAAAACTTCACTGAAATCACTAGTTCCATGTGAACCCATTACTATTAAATCGAATTTTTAAACCTCTTACTTTTTGCTATTTCCCACATCAGAATATCGGTAACAATGTGTTTTTCAACATCAATACCTTTTAAAAAATTAAGCCGGGACAATTTCGTAATTTGATCTTCTGCCCAAGTTTTTTTATTTCCTGGTAAAAATAGTCGTAGTAATGATATTGTTCAAACCAGCTAGGGGATAAACTATATACATGGACAAGGTTTATTTTGCCATTGACTTTTTATTGGCAATACTAGCATCAACCTTTAACGCAAATAATGCATGATCTGAAAAATCGGTAGATACTAAAATAGTTATCATTATTATTAATTCTTTATTTCCATTTTTTCTAACACGTTTCGGAAATTTTAACATAATATCATCTTATAAAAACCATTCAGGATCGATAAACCTTCTTAGCTTTTCCCCATACGATTCTATATGTTTATTTTCGTCTATCTTGAAAGTAATTTTTTCACCATATTTTCTTGAAATGATAATGTAAGACTCTTTAATGCCATTATCTATCCTAATATATTTTGCTAAAGAATCATTCTTTGGAATATTTAAACTTTCGTGACAAATAGGACAGAATAAATCTACAACTTCACCTTCTTCAACAGTTAATGAAGAACTCAAGACACTCGTATAGTTTCCGATTTCTTCATGCAAAAGTATAAGACCTACTTTGTTTTTACTGGTTTTAGCTGATAAAATGATGTTGTTCCCGGCATTAATTGCCCCCCTGCAGTGTGGACATAAATATGTAACTTTCATGATTATAAATATTTAGTTTTCTAAAAGTAAGTTAATATACTCATGCTTTGAAATTTTTCTTTAGTGCAATAACTTTGCAACAAATGAATATGTTCATAATCAGAAAAAAATTTACAATTTATTTTCAAAAATTGACCGCCAAAAAAACAGTTTCCTGTTTGAAAATGTTTTTCTCTCTTTTACAAATATATTATTATTTTTCTTAACAAATATACTATTATTTTTTATTCTCACTACTAAAATTTATTGTTTTTTCCAAAATGTCACAGGTGTTAGTGCATTTTGCAATGCTTCAATAAAAAATGAAACATTTGCCTCCGGCACAATTGCTATAGCGGTCACAAATAATAATTCCGATTTTAATTATTTTCTTCATTATTTTACGTAGAAGATTTATAGATTATTTCATCATGAATTTTCATAAAACGAGGATAGTTTAAATATTAATTCCTTTTAATACAATATCATTTTCTTTAATATTCAAATCGTTTGCAATAACATGGCATTTTACCTTTAAAAGAAAAAACACTGAACGTTCAACATTTGAAAGTCCTTCATAATTTCCCTGCCCTTTACTGATTACCATATCATCAGCATTAAATTTTTCCATGAAATTTTCATCACATAACTCAGGAATTACTGCCGGTGCTGAACTTCCTGAAGAAATAATTTCGGCAACTTTATCAATTCCCGAAGCAACTGCATCTTCATAAGTTACATCATTAATTACCGGAATATCCCGCACAACATAAGTTACAGGTTTTTTCAATTCTTCAATCAGGATTTTATCAAAAACCGATTCTCCAGCATTATCTCCTATGTAAAGAATTGAATTTGCTTTTTCAAGATGTTTAACAAATTCATTGAAGTTAAAAATAGCAAATTCTTGTTTCAGGATTTTTCGTATATCTTCAACAATATTAAATTCTTTGCCAACTCCAAGGTCAATTACATTTCCTGCAATAGCAATACGAATAGCTGTTAGAAGTTTATTATCTGATTCTCTGATAATTTCTTTTAATTCGGGATATAATGATATAGCTTCCTGAATATTCGATTCTTTAATTTTTTTGTATGGGTCTGCAACTCCGGTTATTTTTCTTACTTCCTTATAAATAATATCGCCGGTTTCGGGGGGTGTATTTTCCAGAGGGATGTCCTTCATCATAGCTCCTACACTATCGAGTAATTCTTTTATTTTTTTCTCATCATCTGTTGCCATTCTTCCGGCACGCAAAGCCTGGCTCATCATACACGGTAAGCAATCCAAAAAAGTTTTCATGTGTTTATATTTATTAAAAAATAATTATTCCCCAGTGTGAACCGACGGGTTAACCCGTCGGTTCATGTTCGTTTCATGTGTTAATATTTTTGTAGTTAATACATTTATTTATAAACTTTTATCTATTTCTCCATTTGGCAACATATTGTCAGGGTGATAAATTCCATTTTCTTCTTTATAAAAACGAACGCAATCCTGCCAGTTTCCATGACAATAATTAAATCCATTTTATCAAACAAAAATCCTGACGATGTGGCAAGAGAGTGTTTTTTGGAAAAATTCTAAATACATAATCAAACACTCCTGGCTTTAATACCGGAACTTCGCAAATATATTTTGTGGTATTTTCATTAGACTCCAATAAATTCATTTCTTTTGAAAACATAATTTCCTTAACCTTATCGTTTTCTTTTTGTCCGAAAAGAACTTCTACTCCAATATCAGATGCATTAAGTCCATTCAAATCCAGAATGATCTCTGCTTTAAAAGTATCGCCCAAAACAAGCGGTCTCTGGGTTGAATCGGGCAATGCAACAGAAACAATTTTTATATTTTTCCAATTATTTTGAATTTTCTTTTTCCATTCTGCTATTTCATAAGCTTTTTCAAAATTATTTGCCTGCAACTTTTTTGACCTCTTGCTCATTTTATTATAAAACTTCATATAATAATCGTCAAGCATACGTTTCATTGTAAAATGCGGAGCAATTTCTGAGATGGTATTTTTAACATAAGAAATCCATTCGGCAGGAATATTATTCTCATTTTTTTTATAATAAACAGGAATAATT
>CAZREZ010000222.1:0-5387 GCA_964599115.1 uncultured Bacteroidales bacterium | reverse complement strand
TATGAAGCTGTTTTTTTTGATAAGAGTTTAGACTTATTTACCGGCACATTGTCAGGAAATTATTCCACTAACTTATTACAATATACAAGCACACATTATACACCATCTTATATAGCAAGAGCAATAGTTGAACAATCTTTAAGAAATATTGATTATGTTAATAAAGCCAGGATTAAAATATTTGACCCTGCTTGTGGAACCTCTGAATTTCTGAAAGAAAGTTTAAAACAGCTAAAGAATTCGGGATATAAAGGAAAGGTGGATGTTTTCGGTTGGGACACTTCAGAAATTGCAATTATTACATCAAAATTTTTATTAGCTTATGAAAAAAGAGAATGGGGTGACAATTTAACCATAAATTTGGAGAAGGTAGAGGATTCATTATCTAAACAATGGGATGATGATTATGATTTAATATTGATGAACCCGCCATTTTCTTCATGGGAACAAATGAATAAAGAACAAAAAGGATTTGTTCGTAATTCCTTAGATGAATGTTTTGAAAAAAAGCCGAATCAAGCTAGTGCATTTTTCTGGAATGCAATACATTCTTTAAATGATAATGGAATTATCGGTTGTGTAATACCATCTTCATTACTTATTTATGATTCATATAAAAAATTGAGAAAGATCCTTGATGAAATATACACACCTTTGTTAATTGGAAAACTTGGGAATTATATTTTTGATACTGTATTAACTGATGTTAGCATTATTATCGGCAAAAAAATTGAAAAACAAAAAAAGCAACCACAAATATTATGGACAGATAACATTAAAGGTGTTGTTCCTGATTCGCTTCGTGATTTGCGTAAATTACAATATTCAAATAATTTGATAGTCGACAGACCAGATTACAGCATTTACAATCCGAATGAATTCCCAATAAATAAAGAAAATTGGAAGCCTTTATCTTATAAAGAAAATAAAATATTTGAAAAAATAGAGAAAGCGGTTTCAACAGGTCGTTTAAAACGAGTACAGGATATTTTTAATGTAAAGCAAGGAATAAGGACAGGAAATAATAGAGTATTTAAAATAAGTACATTAATTTATAATAGTTTACCGGATAATGAAAAAAAATACTTTAGACCGGCAATTGATAATGATGCAATTAAAAAGGGAAAGTTGACTGAAAATAATTATGTTTGGTATCCATATTCAAATGGTTGTGTTTGTTTTAATTCAGAAGATGTTTTAAGAAAAAAAGCAACTTATTATTATGAACATTATCTTTTACCAAATAGAAAAAACTTAAAATTGAGAAAAGGTATAAAAAAATGGTGGGAACTGACCAGGGCTCGTAATTGGCAATTTGAAAAATATCCTAAATTAGTTTCAACTGAATTTGGTAATTCAAAATCTTTTGCCTTTGATGAAACAGGAAGTTTTGTTGTAGAACGAGGCAATGCTTGGATACCAAAGAAAAAAGTTGAAAATGATGACTTTTATTACTTCTATTTAGGAATATTTTCGAGTCCGTTTTTAAATACATTATTATCAATATACTCAAAACAACTTTTAAAAGGATGGGATTTAGGAAATCGTTTTGTAAAAATGATACCTATTCCATTTATTACTAATGAAATTAAAAATCTGTCTAATTATGAAATACTAATTACATTGGGTAAGCAAATTACTAAAGGTGAATTATATGATTTTAATATTTTAAATGATTATTTGAAAGATATATACCCGATTGATTTATGAGAACCTTGCGAGAAAATATATTAAGAAAAGCATCAGAAACAATTAATTTATTTTTCCCGGAAACAAATGTTAAATTACATCAGAAAAATATCAATCAGTATTGTATTTCCGGGGATAATCTTTCAAAAGCTATTAATATCCGCAGGAATGAGAGAAATGAAGTTAATGTAGCAAAATGGTTCGAAAACTTTTGGTTGTATTTTGAAATATTTATTTTCTTTAAGAAAAATGAATTTAGACCTCCTTACATTACTTTATCAGTATTTCAAGGTAGGCAAGATGATAACCAAAAAACTCAGCTTTTTAGGGCAGAATGGGAAAATTATGCAAATAATAATATTCACCCCCAACCACATTGGCATATCTATCCTTTTAAATATGAATCAAAATATCACGAAGATTTTGAAGAATTTATGGAATTTCAAACGGAAGATATTGGCTTTGAAAACATTATTAAACAAACTAATAAAACAAATCTAATAAATATTAATGATTTTCATTTTGCTATTAATGGAAATTGGATTAAAAAAGATGAAAATCATATTCATAAATTAAAAAATGCCGAAGACTTATTTAAATGGCTATATGGAATCCTTGGTCATATAAAAAGTCAACTTGAATATGTAAAACAGTAAAATCAAAGTAACGATAATAGAGTATATAAGTTATTAAAAAAGCCTTATATACATTATTATTCACAATAACTATAAAAAGAAAAGAAAATTTATTTAAATGAAAAATTTCAAAAACAAATTCAGCATTACAGTTTTAATAATTGTAATTTTTTTACCTTTTTCAATCCGGGCTTATACCGGCGAGGTTATTAAATCGTTTAAAACACCCGGCTTTTTTCCCACCGGTTTAACTTTTGACGGAAAACACCTTTGGCTTGCAGACAAAAAAACCGATAAGATTTATTGTGTCAATCCCAAAAACGGAAATATTATCAGGGATATTCAGGCACCCGCTTACTGGCCTATGGGATTAGCCTGGGATGGTGAGGCACTTTGGAATGCAGATGTAAAAGGCGGTATTCCTTTATCCGAAAACTATAATGGTAAAATTTACCGGATAAATCCCAAAGACGGAACAATTTTAAAAACTATTCAGGCACCTTCGTCATCACCAAGGGGCTTAACCTGGGATGGAAAATATCTTTGGTGTGTTGATAATGATTCGGATGAAATTATTCAGTTCAGTCCGGATGACGGTACAACAATCAAATCATTTAAATCTCCTGCTAGAGAACCAAGAGGACTTACATTTGACGGAAAGTATTTATGGGTCTCCGACAGGTCGTATGATGAAATTTATATGGTTGATCCGGAAACAGGAAACGTATTAATTGTTTGTGAAGCACCCGGACCTTTTACAAGAGGATTGACTTATGATGGGAAAAATCTCTGGGCTGTTGATTATCAAAATGATGAAATATATAAACTTAAAATTCGTGATGGAGAAAAATACAAAAGAAGTAAGGAAAAAAAATCAAAAGTAACTTTCTATCATCAGATAACTAATTTTGGTCCTGGTGATGTAATAAGCGCTGATGTATATTTTGCAATTCCTTCCGACCGTCCTAATCAGAAAATTTCAGGTGTAATTGATTTTTTACCCGAACCTACTAATTTTCTTGTGGATAAATGGGGACAGGAAACAGCTCATTTTTATTACCAAAATATTAAACAGGGCGGGATAAAAAATTCAGAAATGAAATTGATTGTTAATACTTATGATGTAAGATATTTTATCTATCCTGAGGAAGTAGGCAGTATGAACGAAATCCCTGCGGAAATAAAAACCAAATATTTAGAGAATAACGAAAAATATCAGTATGACCATCAAGTGATTAAAAATGCAGTTAAAGAAGCTGTAGGAGATGAAAAAAATCCTTATTGGATTGCGCGGAATATTTATAATTATCTGATGAAAAATATGTATTATGAAATGCAGGGTGGATGGAATACAGCTCCTACTGTTCTTGCACGCGGAAACGGTTCATGCTCGGAATATGCTTTTATTTATATTGCAATGTGCCGGGCTGCCGGATTGCCTGCACGGTATGTGGGCTCAGTAGTTATCCGTGGTGATGATGCATGTATGGATGATGTTTTCCATCGCTGGGTGGAAATTTACTTACCGGGATATGGCTGGATACCTGTTGACCCAAGTGGTGGCGATAGCAGTTCACCGCGACATCAGGCAAATTATTTCGGACATCTTGCTAACAGATATTTAATCACAACCGAAAGCGGAGGTGGCTCAAAAACAATGAGCTGGACATATAATTCAAATGAATTCTGGACAACAGACCCGAAAACAAATGTTATCGTTGACCATTTTGCTGAATGGGAACCGGTTGAGTAGAGACACACCACGGCGTGTCCCTATTGCCTATCCTTTCCTTGATTCAATCAAAATTTCAAGCATTTTAATACCTGCTTCGGAAATTACGGTGCCGGGGCCAAAGATAGCAACTACACCTGCTTTGTATAGGAAATCATAGTCCTGGTGCGGGATTACTCCGCCAACGTTTATTAAAATATCTTCTCTTCCTAATATCTTCAATTCTTCGATCAGTTGTGGGACTAAAGTTTTATGACCTGCGGCAAGGCTTGATACGCCTATAATATGAACATCATTTTCAACTGCCTGACGGGCAACTTCGGCAGGTGTCTGGAACAGCGGCCCGATATCAACATCAAAACCAATATCCGCATATCCTGAAGAAACCACTTTTGCTCCGCGGTCATGCCCGTCCTGTCCCATTTTAGCAATCATTATCCTTGGTCTGCGTCCTTCTAATTTGGCAAATTCATCAGCCATTTTACATGCTTTTATAAAAGTTTTATCATCTTTTGATTCTGATGAGTAAACGCCTGAAACAGAACGTATTACAGCTTTATATCTTCCGAAAACTTTTTCACAGGCATATGAGATTTCGCCAAGAGTAGCACGTTTTTTGGCAGCATCAATTGATAATTCCAATAGATTGCCTTCAACGGTTTTGCATGCTTGTGTTATTGCATCAAGGGCTTTTTGAACATCTTCATTATTTCTTTCTGATTTCAATTTTTCCAGTCTTTTAATCTGAGCTTGTCTGACAGCAGTATTATCAACTTCAAGAATTTCTAACGGGTCTTCTTTTTCCAAACGGTATTTATTAATACCAACGATTGTATCTTTATGTGAATCTATTCTGGCTTGCTTACGGGCTGACGCTTCTTCAATTTTCATTTTTGGAACTCCGGTTTCAATTGCTTTAGCCATTCCGCCTAATTCTTCAACTTCCCGGATCAATTCCCATGCTTTGTGAGCAATATCATTTGTTAATGATTCAACAAAATAAGAGCCTGCCCAGGGATCAACCGAACGGCATACATTTGTTTCTTCCTGTATGTATAGCTGGGTATTTCTGGCAATTCGTGCAGAAAAATCAGTTGGCAATGCAATAGCTTCGTCAAGCGCATTTGTATGAAGTGACTGAGTATGTCCCAAAACCGCTCCCATTGCTTCAATACAAGTACGGGCAACATTATTGAAAGGAGTTTGTTCTGTTAAGCTCCATCCGGAAGTCTGACAGTGGGTTCTTAAAGCTAAGGATTTAGGATTTTTTGGATTGAACTGTTTTACGATTTTTGCCCAGAGCATCCTAGCGGCACGCATTTTGGCAATTT
>CAZREZ010000221.1:0-5399 GCA_964599115.1 uncultured Bacteroidales bacterium | reverse complement strand
AGATAAATAAAGAGTATTTTTTTTATTAGAATATTCTGAATAATCATTTAAAATGTATATTTTGTGATGTTTATATCCAATTTCTTCAAATTTATGCAAGCATCTATTGCTGTTACTAATAATATTATTATTAGTAGATAACGCCTTTTTTATAAAATTTTGTTTAATTTTTTGAAAAAGAACAGCAGGGCTCATCGAAAAAGCTTTTTTTATCTTTGGCAAAATACTTAGAGACTTACTATTTGTTATTTCATTTAAAATAATCTGCTTTACTTTACCCTCTGCAAATTGTTTTTTAAAAAATGGGAATAAACTATTATTAATAAATTCATCAAAAATTTCATTTGATGGAAATCTTTCATTTTCTTTATCCACAAATAATAGTTTAGCAGGCTTAAATTTATTAATTGTTTTATTTACTATAAGAATATGAAACATAATATTTGTTAACACTAGTGTCTTGACAAATTAATATAGAAACATTATCTTTGTGGAATTAAATCCACAAAGTCATGACAAAAGTAAAGTTTAAATTAAAAACAAAAGATCGAAAGTTTCTTATTAATTTGACAAAAACAGGTAATAGAAATTCTCGAGAATTTGAACGTGCCTACATTTTGTTGGCGCTTGACAAAGGCAAAAAACATTGTGAAATAGAAGATTTTTACAATGTAAGCCGAATAACCATCTGGCGAGTGAAAAACAAATATTTGGAAGATGGGATTCCTGACGCAATACAAGATGAGGCTTGATCAGGACAGCCTGCAAAGTATAGTGATAAAAACAAAGCAGAAATAATTGCCTTAGCTTGTTCCAAAGCTCCGGAAGGAAGAGCAAGATGGACACTAAGATTGCTTGAACAAACGCTGCACAAACGAAAAGGCATGAAAACTATAAACAGGGAAACCATCAGATTGTTGCTAAAAAAAACGAATGTAAGCCTTGGTTGAAAAAGATGTGGTGTATATCAGAGATAACGCCTGAATACCGAAAAAGGATGTATCGTGTTTTGGATTTATACGCAAAACCTTATAATAAGCTATTCCCTGTGGTTTGCTTTGATGAGAAAAGCAAACAGTTACTGGCAGATTCAAGGACACCAATCCCATTAAAACCAGGAAGTATAGTTAAATATGATTATGAGTATAAACGCAATGGAACATGTAACATTTTTGCAGCTGTCGAGCCGAAAGCCGGAAAACATCATATCAAAGTGACTGATCGACGTGCCCGAAAGGATTTTGCCCTCTTTATGAAGTGGTTGGTTATGGAAAAATATAAAGATGCAGATAAAGTATATATCGTTCTTGACAACCTGAACACTCACTTTAAGAAATCCTTCAATGCAACATTCTCAAAAAAAGAAGCAAACCAATTGTTGAAAAGAATCAAGTTCATTTATACCCCAAAACACGCCAGTTGGTTAAATATGGCAGAAATCGAAATTAATATGATGGATAAAGAGTGTCTTGATAGAAATATTGGGCATAGGACTGAAATGGAAAAAGAATTAAAAGCATGGTGTGATAAAAATAATGCAGAAAAAAGAAAAATATTTTGGCGTTTCACAAAATATAAAGCTGATAAAAAATTGTCAAAATATTATGTTTCATAACTAATTTGCCTTGACACTAGTGTAGTGAGGGGTTATCCCCTCACTACTTTTTTGCTTTGCAAAAAGCAGAAAGAAGACTTGAGCTTCATCATTATCCGAAGTCTTTTTTTTAACTAGCTTTTTTCATTTCATAATTCTCTATGTATTCTGTATCGTTTTTCCAGAGCGTATATATTAATCCCAATAGTTTTCGTTGTACTGCAGTGCCGGCAACTAATTTTATTCCTTTTTTCTCTTTTAGCCGTTCGTAAAATGCTTCATAAGTTTTAGAATGTTGAATTGATGAATAATAATGGCTGGAATGCTTGGCAGTTGGATACTACAAGCGTAAACACATTACTAAATATTACGGATAATGATCATCCGTTGTTAAGTGCTTATACACGTGGAATGTTGGTAAAAGGCGGACATATTGACTATACCGAGCAATTATTATTGCCTGCCTCTTATAAGTCATCGCCTGTTTACAATATTTATCCTTCACAAATAAAAAAACCTGAAACAGATTATTTAAAGTTATTTCCTAATCCTGCCGGAAATTATGTAATTTTGGAATATGATTTGATAGAAATTTTTGTAAATTGCACGGTAATTATATCTGATATGAATGGAAAAATGGTGGATAGCTTTGTGCTGAAAGATAAACAAAACCAAATAGTGCTTAATTTAAAAAGCAAACCTAACGGAATTTATATTTTTAACTTATATGCCGGTAATGAGTTATTGGAAACAGAAAAGCTAACTATTTCAAAATAAATAGAAAATGTTAAAAAATTTAAAATACACGCTATTTATCATTGTAAGTTTATTATTTTTTAATAATTTATATTCACAAGGCTGGCCTAGAGTATATGGAGATAATATACGAGCTCATGTATATGATTTAAAAGAAGATTATGATAATGGTTATTTAATAGCCGGTCATATTGACAAAGGTAGTATTCCAGCACAATTTGCTTTGTTAATAAAAACAGATATCAACGGTGAAATTTTATGGGAAAAAAAGTATGGTGATTTAAGTTATTCAACATTCTTTGCTATTTTAGAAAAAACAAATGACGGCGGGATGATAATGGCATCTTCTACAAGCAAATATGGTACAGGAAAGTTTGATCCTATGTTTATAAAATTAAATGCATGTGGAGAAATTGAATGGTGTACAGTTTTACAATCTCCCAATACAAATTACGGGACCGGAATAATTCCGCTGTCAGATGGTTGTTTTGTAGGAATGATGAAATATTATGGTGGATATTCAAGTAATTTCAGGATAAGTCTTGTAAAATTAGATGCAACAGGTGATCCGGTGTGGATACAACATTTGGCACAGGAAGATTCAACAATATATAATGAAGAAGGGTATTATTTGAGTCTTACATCCGATAGTAATTACTTAGTTTCCGGGCGATGCTTTTGCCCCGGTTCGCGACCTTTCTGGATTATGACCGATACCTTAGGAAACCAAATATGGGACTTAAGATGGGGTGGTGGAATAGGTCTTGCTGCACATCAAACAGTTGAGAACAGTAATGGAAATTTTTATAGTTCTGGTGGCTTTATTTTAACCGGACATCCGATGACACCAACATTATTTAAATTTGATAAAAATGGAAATCAATTATACTATGCTATGTTATTAGGAGATACTATTGTTGGAGGGGGGACAGAACCACTTTGTTTATTTAATGATTCAATAATATTAGTAGGTTTAAATTGGAGTGATAATTATTATCCGGATGAAGGTTACAGCGAGGTGTTCATGATAGACACATTAGGGAATATAAAGAAACGAAGGCTATTAATTGAACAGAACAGACCTCCATGGAATATAATAAAATCTTTTGATAATAAGATTTTGGTTTCAGGAAGTTATTATATTGGTGGTAACTGGGATATTTACCTGTTCAAGCTAAATGAGGAACTGGAAGACGATACGCTTTATAGCCAAACATTTACTTACGATAGTCTTTGCCCTTACCAGGTAACTTCAGATACAACAGATTTAAACTGCAATTTATTTGTAGATATAGAGGAAATACCATTGCGGAATGAAGTTGAAAAGACTTTTAAGATATGGCCAAACCCGGCGAGAGCCAAGTTGGAGTTGGAAATTGGCAGTTGGCAACCTGATGAGAAAAAGATATTACAATTCTATGATATTTTCGGGTGTAAAGTAAAGGAAATAAAAATATCAAAAGGACAGCAGCAACTTAAAGTTGATGTAAGCAAGTGGAATAATGGATTATATGTTGCAGTATTTAGAACTAATAAAAAAATTATTGCAAAACAGAAGTTTATGGTTTTGAAATAATAAGTTCTGTTTTAAAAAACTTCAATTATTTCCTAACAATATCAGCACCTAATTTTTGTAATCGGGAATCAATGTTCTGGTAGCCTCTGTCAATTTGTTCAATATTGTGGATTATACTTTTGCCTTCGGCTGAAAGTGCTGCAATCAAAAGAGATACACCTGCACGGATATCAGGTGAAGTCATTTCAATCCCGCGAAGAGGATATTGCCTGTTAAGTCCGATAACAGTTGCACGATGCGGATCGCATAATATTATTTGCGCTCCCATATCAATAAGCTTATCAACAAAAAACAACCGGCTTTCAAACATTTTCTGATGTATCAAAACACTGCCTTTTGCCTGGGTAGCTATAACAAGCATAATACTTATCAGGTCGGGTGTGAAGCCAGGCCAGGGTGCATCGGAGATCGTCATTATTGAACCGTCCATAAAAGTTTCAACTTCATATTCTTCAAGTTCGGGAATAAAAATATCGTTCCCCGACTTTTCAATTTTTATTCCAAGTCTTCTGAAAATTTCAGGAATGATCCCAAGGACATCATAATTAACATTTTTAATAGTGATGGCTGATTGTGTCATTGCAGCCATACCTATAAAACTGCCAACTTCAATCATATCAGCCATCATAGTATGTGAGCAGCCTTTCAAATTTTTAACGCCGTCAATTATTAATAAGTTTGAGCCTGTGCCGTTTATTTTTGCACCCATTTTAATAAGCATTTTACAAAGCTGTAAAATGTATGGTTCGCAGGCAGCATTAAAAATTGTAGTTCTACCTTTGGCAAGGGTGGCAGCCATCAGTATGTTGGCAGTTCCGGTTACTGATGATTCATCAAGAAGCATATAAGCGCCTTTTAATTCTGTGGCATCAACTTTATAAAAATTATCTTTTAATTCGCTCTTAAATTTAGCTCCGAGTGTTTGCAGTCCTGTAAAATGTGTATCTAATCTGCGACGCCCGATTTTATCACCTCCCGGATGAGGCATATATGCTTTACCGAAACGTGCAAGCAATGGACCCAAAATCATTATTGACCCTCTGAGACTTGCCCCTTTTTCCCTGAATTCCGGAGATTTAAGATATTCAAGATCAATATTGTCAGCCTGAAAAGTGTATTTATCTTCGCTGATTTTTTTTACGGTTACACCCAGATCTTTTAAGATATCAATAAGTTTAATTACATCTCTGATGTTTGGGATGTTGCTGATTGTAACTTTTTCGTGAGTTAGCAGGCTTGCACATAAAATCTGCAAAGCTTCATTTTTTGCACCCTGTGGGGTTATTTCGCCTTTTAATTTTTTTCCGCCGGTAATTTCAAATGAACTCATTTAATATAATTCAATGTAAAAATGGTATTTTATTCAGTCTCCAGTCTCCAGTCTCTAGTTTACTGCCGACTGTTGACTGCCGACTGTTGACTGCCGACTGCCGACTGTGGACTGCCGACTGCCGACTGTGGACTGCCGACTGC
>CAZREZ010000220.1:0-5416 GCA_964599115.1 uncultured Bacteroidales bacterium | reverse complement strand
TTTATTTAAATATCTATCTTTTTCAATATTATATAAGTAAGGTAAGTAAACAATGCTGTATAGCCAATACAAACGGCAACAACAGTAAATGAGATATAATCACGGAAATTTACACCTACAAGCTGCATTAAAGCTGTGTTGGGAATATCAATCAAATTGCTTATAGCCCTTAAAGGCATATATTCATCAATCCCGTCAGGTAATTTGTAAACAATTATAGGTTCAATAATATAATTGTAAAGTAATAATAAACCTATTGCTAAACCTGATTTTTTAACTAAAAAACCTATCAGAAGGGCAAATGTAAGGAAACTGAAAACTTCAAGAAAATAGGCAAAAATAAATACAAACTTGCTTATAATTATTGTAACTGAAATATTTGTTGAGTTGATAAAACCTAATATCAATCCGATAATTATTATGAATAAAGTGGCGCCAAAACTCAACAAAAATAAAAATTGCAGCTTGGATAAAAGAAAATCAAAGCGGCTCATTCCATTAATAATGTTTTGGCGAATAGTTTTGAATGAGAATTCGTTAGTGATAAAAATAATTACTACAACAGCAAGGAAAATTTTAAAGAAGCCTGCAAGATATGTCAGGTTTTGCCAGATATCGGGAAAGTAATAAATTGAAATCTTTGGAATCGAAATAGGTGAGGTCTTGCTTGCATTGGTTGATATTTCGTTTATTACACTTTGTATACCGAAAAATACCAGCCCTAATAATAAAACATACAAACCGGTAAGTACCCAGAATGTTTTATTAGTAACAATTTTTTTTAATTCTATTTTAAGCAGGTTTATCATTTGATTCGGTAAGAAGTTCTAAAAAGTATTTTTCCAAAGTTTTTTTTCTTATTGTTAAATGAGATAGAACTATTCCTTTATTAATAAGGAAATTATTTAAATCGATACTGCTTGATTTTTTATCAAGTTTTACTGTTAATTTGTCTCCCTGACGCATAACGGATTTTGCAATATCACAATTATTTATTGTAATATAAAGTTCTTCTAAATTTTCTGATGATATTTCAACTGTATTGGATTCGTTAAGAACATCGTCAACTTTGCCGGAAGATAATTTCCTGCCTTTGTCTAAAATTGCAACATGAGTACAGGTTTTTTGCACTTCATCCAATAAATGGCTTGCTAATAATATTGTGATTCCTTCGGAAGCAACAGTAAGTATTAATTCTCTGATTTCGGCAATCCCTTGAGGGTCAAGCCCATTAGTTGGCTCGTCAAATATCAGAGCATGTGGATTACCTAAAAGGGCAGCAGCAATAGCCAGCCTTTGTTTCATCCCTAAAGAATATGTTTTAAACTTGCTGTTTTTACGCTCCACTAAATCAACAATATTTAAAACTCTGTCAATATCATTGTATGGAGTGCCTTTAATATCTGCAATTATCTTAAGATTTCTAACAGCAGAAAGGTAAGGATAAAAGATAGGTGATTCAATTATGGAACCTATTTTTTTTCGTTCGTATTTTGTAGGAGCTTTTCCAAACCATTGGAAATAACCGCTGTCAGGATTGATGGCATCAAGAATTATCCCAAGTGTAGTGGTTTTACCACTTCCGTTAGGACCGAGTATTCCGAAAACATTTCCTTTCTCAACTTCCAGACTAAGTTCATTAACAGCTTTAATCCTCCCGAAACGTTTTGAAATTTTATTTAATGATAAAACAATTTCACTCAATGCTTATTAATTTTGAAATGCAAATATATGCTTTTTATGTTATGCGTTATAAGTTATTAGGCATTTTAAAAAAGACTTGATTTAATAATATTATAGACGGTTAAAACAGGAAAATATTACATTAATATAAAAGAAAAACTGTTGGTCTTTTATCAATATCAGGAGGGGTTTTGCTCCATTCTGCAATGGTTTTAGTTATAATAAATTCGTTTTCGAGTGTTATATTGCAAGCAATACAAAGTAATGTTTCTTTATTACATGTTTCTATTATTGAGTCAAGAAGTTGTTTGTTACGATAAGGAGTTTCAATAAAAATCTGTGTTTGATCTTTTTGTTTTGCATCTTTTTCGAGAGTTTTGATTTTATTTGTTTTAAGATATTTTTTAATAGGCAAATAACCGTGAAATACAAAATTTTGTCCGTTAAAACCGGAAGCCATTAGAGCTAAAAATATTGAAGAAGGACCTACCAAAGGAATAATCCTGATGTTTTTCTGATGAGCCATTCTAACTATCTCGGCTCCGGGGTCTGCAATACATGGTGTGCCTGCTTCAGAAAGAAGCCCGATATCTTTTCCCTTATCTAATGAGTTTAAATACGATAAAATTTCGGTTTGATCGCTGTGTTTGTTAAGAATATGAAATGTAATATTGTCAAAAGATTTTTCAAAACCTGTTTTTTTTAAAAAACGCCTGGCAGTTCTTATGTTTTCAACAATAAACTCATCCAATTGATTGATAATTTTTGAATTATACTCAGGAATAATACTGTTAAGTTTGCTGTTGCCTAATGAAGATGGAATTAAATATAGTTTGCCTTTTAATTTGTTCATATTTATTTATTTTGCCAAGGGAGATTGTTGAGGTCAATGTTCCCTCCGGATAATATTATAACGATATTTTTCCCATGATAATTAAATTTATTTTCAAGTAAAGCAGCAACAGGAACTGCAGAAGAGGGTTCAATGATTATTTTCATTCTTTCCCATATCAGTTTCATTGACTCAATAATTGATTTTTCGCTTACAGTAACAATTCCGTGAACATATTTGCGAATGATAGGGTAGGTTAGTGTTCCGAGAGAAGTAAGCAAACCGTCGGCAATAGTTTTGGGATTTTTTGATGGGATAAATTTCCCCTGATAATATGATAAATATGCATCATTGGCCTGTTCTGGTTCTACTGCAATTACTTTTGTTGATGGCGAAAAATAGTAAGTTGATAAAGCTGTTCCACTTAAGAGTCCTCCGCCTCCAACAGGAGTAAGTATAAAGTCAGGATTATTTATTTCGTTAAAAATTTCTTTTGCTGCTGTCGCCTGACCTGAAATTATCCTGTAATCATTATAAGGATGGATTTCAGTTGCATTGGTTTCTTGAATAATTTTAAGTAATGTTTCTTCTCTAGCTTTAAGATTTGGTTTGCAGAATGTAATAATACCTCCATAGTTTTTAACTGCCGATATTTTAACTTCCGGCGAGTTTTCGGGCATAACAATATATGCTTTTGTTTTTCTAAGACTGGCTGCTCTTGCAAGTGCCTGAGCGTGATTACCTGATGAATGTGTTGCAACACCTTTTTTTAAATTTTCTTCAGAAAGAGAAAAAACCGCATTTATTGCACCTCTTGATTTAAATGATCCGGCTTTTTGAAAATTTTCGCATTTAAAAAAAATTTTGGCATTAAATATTTTATTTATGCTTAAAGAAGTCAATACAGGTGTTTGATGAGTATAATTATTTATTCTTTTGGCAGCATGCAGAATAGCATTTGCATCGGGAAATTTATTAGGATAGAACTTCAATTCTAATTGAATTAAAATGTTTAAGATAATGATTCGGCAATTTTTTCGCAGACTTTATCAATTATGTCAAATACTTCGTTAAGACCTTTTTTACCGCTAGAATAAGGATTTGGAACTGGTTTGCTTTTACCGTTAATAACACTTAAAATATATTTTATTTTTTTCTTATCGTCATCATTTCGGGTAAAGTACATAGCCTCATTATAACTTTTTGATTCCATTACATAAATTATGTCAAATTTGTCAAAGTCTTCAGATGTAAAAAGCCTGGCAACATTATCCGAAATATCAATACCGTGTTTTGCAGCTACTTCAACTATTTGTTTTTCGGGCCTTTCATTAATACGGTATGGTTCAAACCCTGCTGATTCAATAACTATATTAATATTTCTTTTTTTTAATTTGTCTTTTAGAATTCCTTTAGCTAATGGAGACCGGCAAATATTACCTAAACTCAAAAATAAAATCTTCATAGTAAAATATTAGTTATATTATGTTTTTAGACTAGTTTTAAATTTATTAGATTTTCCAATAAAAAATAAAGGTAAATAAAATTTCTGAATAAAGCAAGAAAAAAATTAAAAAAATTAGATTTTAATTTTTTTATCTAATTCTTCAACATAAATTCTAAATTGTTTATCAGTCTCAATCAGGTTATTAACTGTCTTGCATGCGTGTAAAACAGTTGCATGGTCTTTATTGCCACAATGAACACCAATTGTAGCTAAGGAGGAATTAGTATGCTTTTTTGAAAAGTACATTGCAAGTTGGCGTGCTTGCACGATTTCTCTTTTTCTTGTTTTGGAATTTATATTTTCCAAAGATATATTAAAATAATCGCAAACAACTTTTTGAATGAGGTCAATAGAAATTTCCCTTGAAGTGTTTTTAACAAACTTGTCAATCATCTGTTTAGCAAGGTCAATAGTAATTGCTTTTTTATTTAATGATGATTGTGCAAGTATTGAGATTAAGGCGCCTTCCAGTTCTCTTATATTGGTTGTTATGCTGTAAGCAAGGTATTCAATTACATCATTAGGGATTTCAATTCCGTCATTATATAATCTTTTTTGCAGTATTGCAATTCTGGTTTCAAGGTCAGGAACTAATAAATCGGCAGCCAATCCCCATTTAAACCTTGATAATAATCGGGGTTCAATACCTTTCATTTCTATTGGTGCTTTGTCGGCAGTGATTATAAGTTGTTTGCTTTTCTGATGAAGATGATTAAAAATATGAAAGAAAATATCCTGTGTTTTTTCTTTACCTGAAATAAATTGAATATCATCCATTATCAGTACATCTATCATTTGGTAAAAATGAACAAAATCGTTTTGGTTATTATTTCTAACCGAATCAATATATTGCGCAATAAATTGTTCGGTTGATACGTATAATACTGTTTTATTTGGAAAATTATTTTTTACCTGAATGCCAATTGCATGTGCAAGATGGGTTTTGCCTAAGCCAACATTGCTATATATAAATAGCGGATTAAAAGACGTTTTTCCCGGGCTTTCCGCTACAGCATAACCTGCTGAACGGGCTAATCGGTTACAGTCGCCTTCAATAAAATTATCAAATGAATAAGATTCAACTAGCTGAGATTGAACTTTAATTTTTCTTAATCCTGGAATGATAAACGGATTTGGGATGTCCTTTGATTTACCTCTGTTTAAATTTATTGGCATGGATACCGGTGGATTTTTTATTGCTTTTATATTGCTTGTTGGAATATTGATTGTATAAGGATTATCATCTTCAAAAGATTTATCCATTATAATACTGTATTCTAATCTTCCATCGATGCCTAACTCTTTTTTAATTGTTTTTTTCAACAAAGTAATATAATGCTCTTCTAACCATTCATAAAAAAACTGACTTGGAACCTGGATTGTAAGTATATTGT
>CAZREZ010000219.1:0-5426 GCA_964599115.1 uncultured Bacteroidales bacterium | reverse complement strand
ATAGTAAATAACATTATTAAAAGAAATATTTTTCTCATCACAAAAAGTTTAATTTTCAATTATCATTTTAACAATTTTATTACTTTTTTTATTAAAATCTTTCTGAAATATATTTTAATGCTTCCCTGATTTCAAGGCTGGCACTGCTTGGTCCTATTCTTATATAAAATTCCTCATCAAAACCCTTTTGTTTAAGAAAAACCGGAGAAGCACTACGCAAACATTTTACATGACAGATAGTTTTTCCATTAACCTTTTCCAAAGTAGTGTTTATGCAAGGAGCAACTTCCTGACCCATAGAAGATTTTACCTTATTCCAGAAATGAAGTAAAAATTTATCATCATTATCAAATTTATCAATTTCAATTCCTGTAATGTTACCATTATCTTCAACACCAATCAATAAAATACCTCCCCCTGAATTCAAAAAAGCCGAGATTGTTTTTAAACTTGCATGCTCAATTGCAGAATTTTTTTTACCGGCACGGACGTCCCAACGGAAAGATGTTTTAAATTCCAGGTTATAACTTTCGCCTATATTGATCAACTCAAGGATATTCATTGGTTTTTTTTCATCAAAATTAAAATATGAAAGATATTCAACTGCCTGCAATACCTTAGAATAAATTTTACTGAAACTTTCTTTATGATTTTTCCAGTCCGGTATAATAATATCGGTTTTAATATAAGGTTTGATAATTTCGCTAAAAGTCCGCCTTTTATCTTTTTGTTTAATATAATTCAAATGAACGGCAAACAAAACATTTGAATATTCGGATGGATTTATCTTAGCTTTTACAATGAGCAAAGGCAAAATGATACCTGCATCGTGAGTAGTACAAAAAAGTTGCACAAATGCTTTTTGTATTGATGATAGGCTTAGGTATGAATTTTTTATTAAACTGATAAGTTTATCTGAAGATTTTGTAATAACATCTTTTGAATCTTTGTTTTCCTCCAAAATCAAATCATTCAAACTCTTTAATATACTTGAAACACCATAGAATAGAAAATTCAATATCTGATCGTTATCATCCAGTAAATCAATAAAACTGCTAACATTAATCAGGCTGTTATGATTATTTTTTTTGAGTTTCATTTTAATAAACTCATCTTTCTTAATAACTTCATCAATTTTATCAGCTAAAACATCTTTGTCTTTATCCAGATGATCAACTACCAATGAATAAATTGTGTAGGCATTTATTGAATTCAGATCAATTTTTCCTGCTAATGACAATTCAATTATGGTATGCTGCAAAATTCTTGGATTAGCACCAACAAAATCATTCCCTTCCGGTGTTTTCAAAGGGGTATCACCATAATAAATAACATAATCATTTTCCCTCATCACAAGGTCAAGCAACTCAGGATTTATTGGTTTATTCATAACATTTTATTGATAAGCGGAGAGTAAGGGATTCGAACCCTTGTTCCGGCTAAAACCGGAAAACGGTTTTCGAGACCGCCGCATTCGACCACTCTGCCAACTCTCCTGAAATCACTGTAAAAGTATAAAATTATTAAATATTACAGATAAGAAATTATATTTAGGCAACTATATAAATGATTATTTTATATGTATAATTGAATAACGGTAATGGTAAAGGTTATTAAGCCGGTTTAGGTAAAAGGAAAAAGGTTAATTCTACTAAGGTTATTTTTTAAAAATCCATACGACTAACTTCGTGTCGTAAGGTTTTTTTTAACAACAAGTTTGTTTGGGCTCTATGTTATTTGTAGTGAGTATTTATAAAATGCCACGCATAGAAACACAAATAACAAACAATCAACATCATTAATTTCGTAAATTATTTATTGACTCTTATTCCCCCTTTCATTTTCCCCCAAGGGGGAAAAGTACAAGAAACCAACAAAGAATAAGAAGTTAGAAATCTTGCTCAATGTAACTCCTTCCCCTTTTGGGGGAAGGTTGGGAAGGGGGAAAAACATATCTTTGTGGTTAGAATGACTTTTCGGAGTGGACTCAATGCTCTAGCCCCCTAAGAGATTGGACAAAGATTAGTAATTAAACATTCAACACTCAACATACAATATTCAACGACCAAAGGGAGTCCGTATGGATTTTCATTATTTCTACATATTTGACTTTGCAGTTTCAATACTTTTATAAATTTTTACTTGTTTATTGATCATTGTGTGTTGCTTATTGAGTGTTTTTTTTAATAATATTAATAATTACTATCGGTCTATAATGTCCGTTAATTTAAATAATTAACTAAAAACCCAACAAAATAATACTGTAAATAAAAAATATTGTATTTTTGCAGCGGAGAAATGGCAGAGTGGTCGAATGCGGCGGTCTTGAAAACCGTTGAGGGTCACACCTCCGGGGGTTCGAATCCCTCTTTCTCCGCAAAAAAGCCCGGTTTTATCCGGGTTTTTTTATTTTGAAGTGTCCGTCCATAAAGTAAGTATTTTCTTGATTTCAGAATAACGATTAACGATTTTTGATTTACGAAGTTATTGAAAATCTTAATTCTAAAATCAGCCTGCCCCGTAGCTTTAGCGTATCGGGGTTAATTCTTGTTCATTATTCATTTTATTTTAATTCAGCCGACATTATAAACAGTCACTAAGTATCACAAAGAAAATATTTTTAAAACGGTATTAGATTATTCTTTTCAGGTGAAAGATGGCATTAAACGGGTAATTCTTTAGTACTTAGGATTACTTTGTGATATCCTTTGTGTATCCTTTGTGGTAAAAAAAAGCTTATTTCAATCCTTGATTCGCATATATTATTATTTCGTATATTTGTGAAAAAATGGGATTAGAATTGTTGAGGGAGGATTTACAGACAATTTTTAAATAATTTAAACGAATTTGAAGATGACTCAAGATAAAGTCGATTTAGTTAGAAAACTCGAACAGCTGAAAAGTAAAATTCAGAACAGCCAAGATCCTGAAACTATGACTTTATTAATAAAGGCAGCAATAAAATGGATTCAAGATATCAGATCTGGCAGAAATCAACTCTTTATTCGAGCAGATAAACTAAACGAAGAAAGGAAGATATTATTTATCAATCAGTTAAAATTAGAGGTAGATAAAATTGAAAATAAAACCAATCCAGATATAGAAACCGCAAGATTTCAAGTTACGGCATTATTAGTACAACTAATGATTGCATTCACTGGATTGGGGTTACATGAAATTGATGAAATATTGAAAAAATAACACGGAACAAAAGCATCTATAGCCAATCCACATAAATCAGGACAAGCCAAGATTGCAGAAAATTATTAATAATATTTATAACATGTTCAAAACATATATGATTGAAATAACAATTGCTATTTTATCTGGTTTAATTGCATCAATTTTAACTGTAATAATTATTGAATGCCGAAAAAAAAGAAATCTCAAAAAAAAATTGAAAAAATATATTGGACAATGGACTTCGCATCCGCCAAATAAAAAGTTTGAACCTGACGAAAATACACTTTGGGGGGAAATAACTATAAGCATTGATAAAAATAATATTTTAGACTTTTACCATGAGAATAAAACTAAAAATAAAAAAGGAGTTGATTGGAAAGGAAAGCTAATAATAAATAAAGAATATACAAATACTGGTCGATTGGTTTGGTATTATATTGAATCAAGTTCTTTTTCAGATATTGGATATAAAGAAATAATATTAAAGCAAATAGATGATTATTATCTTCTTTATTTAGTTGGCATCAACTTTGGTAATCAAGAATATGGAATTGAAGTTTGTAAGAAGAATAGATAAATATTACAATAAACAAAACAACTAATTAATAAATTAAAAATTATTTTTCACAAATATCTAGAATAAAAAAATCATGGATAATAAAAAAATTAAAGATGAAATATACGAAATATGCAGATACTATAAAAAAGAATCGATTGATATAGAAGAAAAAATAATATTCGAGCTAGTATATAGAACAACGCAAATAGATTTAGAAAATAATGAATCAAGTTTTCAGAGTGATTTAAATAAAATTAAAGAGAAATATAATATAGAAATTAAGATGAAAGATATTTCTAAATAAATTATACTAGAAAAAAAATTTCGATCCCAAAGGAACGTGAACGGGATTATAAATTTAAAGAAATCAGCCAAGAATTAAGATAAAATAGAACTGTTAACAATAAATAAGCTTCAAACGGCTTGAAAAGCCTAGATTGAAGCAGGTGTTGAATTATATAGGAAAAAATAGTTACCTTAGCACACAGATATAGAAAAAATAAAGGTAATAGTAACTTTACTCGCTCGTTGTGTTTAATTTAATGAGTTGGAGCATTTATAAGCATTAATCAAACTATTCTTAATATGAAAAACAAGTACAAGAAATTCGGAATTTTATCAAAAAGTTGTCTTATTATTCTATTTTCATTTTTATCATTCTCTTGCTCGAATAATAAAAATGAAAATAATATTCAATATGGAGATAATTCTAACGCAGGACAATATGTTGAAGTAGGCAACTCTCAAATCTACTTTGAAACATATGGTAAAAAGACAAATCAACCTTTAGTTTTAATTCATGGCAATGGTGGTTCAATAGAAACAATGAATCTTCAGATAGATTATTTTAAAGATAACTACTTTGTTATCGTAGCAGATAATAGAACTCATGGCAAATCAGGAGATGCAATTAACTTAACTTATAATCTTATGGCACAAGATTATGTTACAATCTTAGATTTTTTAGAAATTGAATCTACTTATGTGTTAGGTCAGAGTGATGGTGGAATAATAGGTTTATTACTGGCTATGGATTTCCCAAATAGAATTAGCAAACTTGTATCCGCTGTTCCTAACATAGTGACGGGAATAGATGCAATTGCTTCTTGGGAGTTAGAATTTGGAAAACATTATAGAGGATTAATTGACTCGATGTTAATTGCAAATGATACATCTCGTGACTGGGAAAGGGAAAAAATTCATATGGATTTGATGAAAAATGAACCAAATATTGAATTTTCAGAACTAACTAAAATTAAATGCCCTGTTCTTGTTGTTACTAGCGATGATGATATAATTAAGCCAAGACATATTTTAGAGATTTATGAGAATATTTCAAATGCTCAATTATTTGTTATGCCAGGAGCAACTCATTTTATGATAAGAGATGAATACGAGCTTTTTAACATGATGACAAATAGATTTCTTGCCAGTCCTTTTACGAGACCTAAAAGCAAAGAGGTCTTGATGGAAATTATAGGTTTGAATTAGAAAACAGTTCTGAGTTTATAAGTAAACTAAACACAACAATGTATAAAAATAATAGCCGGAGCAGTAGTAAATTCAAGGGCTATAGCCCGCTTCAACTTTCTTGTAACTTGACAGGTTTGAAGCCCGCAATCGGCTACATATTCTTATACTAACCGTTAACCGAAATACTTACTTAAGAATAAAATTCAGATAA
>CAZREZ010000218.1:0-5428 GCA_964599115.1 uncultured Bacteroidales bacterium | reverse complement strand
TGGCGCTTCTTATTCTTGAAATACGTATAGAATTTTACCGTGATAATCTATGATGATTAAAAATATATAAAGAAACTAATCCCGAACTAACGTTACTTTTATCTTAAACTGCCCCCCTGTAAATTAACATAGACCCGATCTATATCCCAACCCCAACCCCAACTCTGAAAATCGGATTAGTATATGGCGAATCAATTGTTTCATTCAGATTGAACAAAATAAGAATGTTAACTGAAACATTAGGACCGAGCCATTGCCTGTAACCACCACCGATTAAATATGCAGGTACTGTAACTCTTTCTTTATCAAAAGGATTTTCGTAATATGGTTCATAGTTCAACAATTGATATTCGGCATGAGCAAAAAAATCACGAAAAACATAATATCTTGCAAAAACACTTCCGCCGTAAATATTGGTTTCATATATATGGACCCAGCGGGTATCTCTGTAATATTGATAAGTAAATCCAAGTCCGGCAATAAAATTTTCAGTTATTTTGTAGCCAATCATAGGCGAAATGTCAATTAGAGTGATTGTGCCAAATTGTAATCCTAAACCACCACCAATTACAAACCGGTTTTGTATAGGTTCTTTATTTTGTTGCGCAAAAACCGAATTGCCAAAATTCAAACAAAATACAAGTATAATTATTCCAATTATTCTCAATAAATAATTTAACCGTGATTTCATGATATTTTTTATGTATACTGAAACGCATCCATGCGGACTTGTTACACATTGTAAACTTAACGAACACCAAATTAATTAACTATTTGCCATTAAATTAAGTGTACACCTGCTTTCTTGCATTATCGTTCAGTGTAAGTTTAATAAATTTCAAGACAAATTTAAAACTTATTATAACGCAAACAAGTAAAAAATTAAGTAAGTGATAACTGTTTTAGAAATGGAATGTTTTTAAATTACAATATTTCATGAAAAATATCGTATAATAACTGAATTTATTAATTTTGACAGCTAAATTTTTAATAATGTTTTCTGATAGATTTATTAGTGTTTTTTTTAAGACAGGTATTGTTGTTTTTTTATTCTTTTTAATATTTTCTTCGTGCAAAAAAAAGGATGATTTTATAACCGATCCTTCATTTAAATTGGATTTCTCTACCGATTCAATTGTGTTTGATACGGTTTTCACTACTGTTGGTTCAATCACAAAGCAGTTAAAAGTTTATAACAACAACAAGCAAAATGTAAAAATATCTTCAATTCAATTATCCGGTGGCAACAATTCGAATTACAGGGTAAATATTGACGGGAGCCCGACTACTTTACTAACAGATGTTGAGATTGCAGGTAACGACAGTTTATACATTTTTATTAAAGTAATTATAGATCCCAATGATGAAAATTCACCTTTTGTTGTTGATGATAAAATTGTTTTTATTACAAACGGAAACCAGCAGGATATTGACCTGGTAGCATGGGGGCAAAATGCATATTACATCATTGCCGATACTTATGTTCAGGGTCTCCCTCCATATAAAATTATAGCTCATGAATTTTCAGATACTACATGGGACAGCCAAAAACCTTTTTTAATATATGGTTATGCAGTTGTTGATTCAAATGCAATTTTAAGAATTGATGCCGGGGCAAACATTCATTTTCATAATAATTCAGGTTTGTGGATTTATAAAGGCGGATCAATAAAAGTTAACGGAACATTGGATTTTCCAGTAACTTTCCAGGGCGACAGGCTTGATATGGATTACAGGGAATTACCCGGCCAATGGGACAGGATATGGCTTAACGAAGGCAGCATTGATAATGAAATCAATTATGCAATAATTAAAAACGGTTTTATAGGAATACAAGCGGAGACTTTACAGGAACAAATGGGAAATCAACTTATTCTTACAAACACCATCATTGAGAATATGAGCGGAATGGGACTTTTTACAAGATTTTATAATATTTCGGCAAATAATAATGTGATTGCAAATTGCGGAACTTATACACTTGCAATAACAATGGGTGGTAATTATGATTTTCGCCAGTGTACTTTTGCAAATTACTATAATTACTCAATCCGGCTCAATCCGGCATTATATTTAAACAATTTTTACTACGATGAATATGGAGTACCACAAACACTTGATTTAAATGCTTTTTTCGGTAATTGTATAAATTACGGAAGGAATGATGAAGAGATGCAATTTGATGAAGAATCCGGTTCTGAATTTATTTATAAATTTGACCATTGTCTGTTAAAAACAGAATTGAATATTTCTACAGGTGAACACTTTATCAATTGCTTACAAAACGAAGACCCTTTATTTGTAGATTATGAAATCAACAACTATGAACTTGATACATTATCTCCTGCCATTGATATAGGAAGTTTAAGTATTGCCGAAACCGTACCTTATGATATTCTTGGAATCAGCAGACTTGAAAGCCCTGATTTAGGGGCTTATGAGTTTGTTCCGGAAAAGTAATTCTTTTCAAGCTATTCCTGCAACATCTGATTATTTTACCAGAAAATAATATATAAGGCTGCAACAATTGCACATAAAATTATTGCACCTATATTAAATGGTGTACCTGTATGAAACAATCCCTTGTTTAAAGTAATTCCTTTCGGGTCGTCAGTTTTTGATTCAATAAAACTGATAATAATTGCAATAGCAGCTAAAACAAGAAATACAACACCCATCCTGTCTAAAAACGGCAAGCCGGACCAAAATATCTTAAAGGCAAATGACAAAGGAATTGTAAGTATTGCAACCCATAATGCTGCATTGGCAGTTATTCTTTTCCAGAACAAGCCGAAACAAAAGATAACTACAACACCGGGAGTAACAAAGCCTGTAAATTCCTGTATGTATTGAAATGCCTGGTCTAAATTACCTAATAAAGGCCTTGCCGTTAGCACTGCAATTACTAATGCAGCGAAACTGGTTATCCTGCCAACAGTAACCATTTTTGTTTCGCTTACTTTTTTATTAATGAATTTTTTATAAATATCCATTGTAAAAATTGTAGCAGTTGAATTAAGCATTGAAGCCAGCGAAGAAACAATTGCAGCAGCAAGTGCTGCAAAAGCAAGTCCCTTAACACCAACAGGCACAAACTCATGTAATAACCATGGATAGGCTTTATCGGAAGGTTCAATAACTGTTGAAGAATCTTTAGTCAAAACAAAAGCTGCAATACCGGGAATCACAACAATCAATGGGATTAAAATTTTCAGGAAGCCGGCAAAGATAACACCTCTTTGAGCTTCTTTTACACTTTTTGCTGCTAATCCTCTTTGAATAATATATTGATTAAATCCCCAGTATGAAATATTTGCTATCCACATTCCACCGACTAATACGCTGATGCCGGGCAAATCTATGTAAGAATCTTTCATGCCTCCCTGTCCGTCAGGTATCAGTAATTTTCCTTTTTGGAGTATCATGTCAAATTTTTCGGGTGCCTGCTCCAGAAGTTCTTTAAAGCCGGCAATAAATCCATTTCCTCCGGAAACTGCATCAAGAGCAAGATAAGTTGTGAGCAAGCCGCCACCTATCAGGAAAATAACCTGAACAACATCTGTCCAGGCAACTGCAGTTAAACCTCCGTAAATTGAATAAATCGCAGCAAATAAAGCAAGACCGATTATTCCATACATCAAAGGAATTCCCATTATTGTGTGCAAAGCAAGAGCACCTAAATATAATATTGATGTCAGATTTACAAAAACATATACTAACAACCAAAAAGTAGCCATAACTGTTCGTACCCTGCCATCGTATCTCATCTCAAGAAACTGCGGCATTGTGTAAATTTTCTTTTTCAAAAATATTGGAAGGAAAAATTTTCCTACTAAAATCAATGTAATTGCCGCCATCCATTCATACGAAGCTATCCCTAAACCAATCGCAAACCCTGAGCCTGACATACCTATCATTTGCTCGGCAGATATATTTGCAGCAATAAGTGAAGCACCAATAGCCCACCATGGCAATGATTTACTTGCAAGAAAATAATCCTGTGCAGTCTTTTTCTCCCCTTTTTTTGTTCGTGAAACCCAAAGACCAATAAAAACAATTAATAATCCATAAGCAATAAATACTGCATAATCTATAAACGAAAAGTGTTCATTACCCATAATTCTTTTTCTTAATTAAAATTATTATTTAACATCAACTTTCTTACGGAATACGGGATAAAGCATATTGTCCTTGATGATCAGGATCAATGCAATAATATAGAAGCTGTCAAGCATCATCGTAAAGATATATTGTTGAACCGTGGAAGTATAATATCCCGTAAGCAGGATAAGAAATATCATCTGTACAAGTAAAAATATCCCAATATTTGTTCCCAGTGATCGCCAGGCTGATTTTCTTTTCAGAACAAAGAAAAGAAATATCTGCCATGATAAAATAATGATAAAGGGTTGCATAAGGCTTGAGGTTTCCTGCGGATAATGGCCTTTGCGCCCATCAATACTGGTAAACACCCTGAACTGGTATAACCCATCTGTTCCTTCCTTTTTTTCAAATTCAATATGGGTATCCTTTTTAATGATACTAAGGCTGAAATTTGTTGTGCCAACCAATACTTTTGCGTAAGCTATTTCAAGACCTGCCTGCCATGCTGCAAAAATCAGCACAGAAATCAGCAGGAGTAAAATAATCTTATTTCCGGTTGAAGATAATATTGTCATGTGTTATTAATTAAAATAATTAATTGATCTGCTTATCACCGGGCTTTTGAATCTTTCACAACACTCCATGTAATTTTATACCTCCATGCCCATATCAGGAAAACCATAAAACCGAACAGGATATTCCAAAGATAATCATGGATATAATGAAACAAATGCGGAGAGTATTTTCCGATATAACCCATGGTGATAAACCGCATGTTGTTAACAACAAATACGGCGCCAAGAAATATGAGCAGGGTGATTATCCTTTGTTTCCATTTAACCGGCGATAGAAGACTTAAGTAAATTACAAAGATGTAGAAATTATATGCTGTGCATTCCATGACCAACTCCATGGTATGTCCGCTTACCGTGATGTAGGGAAAACTACTGCTATCAATGGGGATAAACAGAAGTTTTCCAAAACCCAGAGCCGAGCCAAGTGTGAATTTTACAAAGAAATGATACACCTCATTTTTGATTCCCGGCAGATGCAGTATCATAATGGTAATGATCCAGAGCAGTACAGCTATAATCAGCGGTTTAAAGTGGCTCATGAACTTTTTGCGAGCTTCCTTTTTGGCCAGTTTTTCCCGTTGTCTGGCTTTTTCCTGTTGTCTTTTTCTAAGCTTTGTTGACAATTTTTTGTTGGTTGAAAGTTATTATTAAAATTGTTGATGAATACTTCATATGTTTATATTTTTGTAGTTAATTTATTTTCTGCTACTTATAATTTTTAGAAAAATTCATATTCAGAAATTAGAAAT
>CAZREZ010000217.1:0-5433 GCA_964599115.1 uncultured Bacteroidales bacterium | reverse complement strand
CTCAAAAGATGAAAATAAGTGAGTGAAAACGGTCAACGCTATTCAGGCATCAACATCCAGCAACACGTGACCAGTAACCAGCAACTATAGCAAATCTCCACTTTTGCAGCTTTATTTTACATATATGTATAAAAATTGATTAAAATTACTTAAAATGCTAATACATCTTTCAATAGAAAATTATGCACTTATTGAGAAGCTGGATATAGATTTTTCAGAAGGACTTTCAGTAATTACCGGCGAAACAGGTGCAGGAAAATCAATATTGATCGGTGCATTATCATTGATATTGGGTAAAAGAGCCGATACTCATGTTTTGCTGAATAAATCAAAAAAATGTATTGTTGAAGGTAGTTTTAATATTAAAAATTACGGACTGGATAACATTTTTAAAAAGCATGAACTTGATTATGAAAATATAACTATTCTCAGACGTGAAATTAATAAAAACGGAAAATCAAGAGCATTTATTAATGATACACCTGTTAATCTGAACCTGCTGAAAGAATTAGGTGATAAATTAGTTGATATACATTCTCAATTTAATACAATTACTCTTAACGATTCAAATTTTCAATTAGCAGTTATTGATAATTATATAAATCATAACGAATTGATTAATAATTATAAATCGGAATACTTTAAATATATCAATCAAAAAAATAAACTTAAAGAGCTGATTGCAAAAGAAAATCAATTAAAAACCGATCAGGGTTATTTTAAATTTCAATTTGATGAACTTGAGAATGCCCAACTTATTGAAGGCGAGCAGGAAAATATTGAAAACGAATTGGAAATACTCAATCATTCTGAAGAAATAAAATCAAATTTATTTAAAGCTTCACAATTATTGAATAATGATGAGAATAATTTAATAAATACTTTAACTGAAGTAAATACATTGATTCATCAGTTAGCCGGTTATCTTGAAAATTTAAGAGAAATTAATGAACGAATTGTAAGTAATTTAATTGACCTGAAAGATGTAGCTGATGAAATTGACAAAATTGAAAGCCAAATTAATTTTGACCCCGCACAAATTGAAAAACTTAACAACCGGCTTGATTTAATTTATCATTTACAACAAAAGCACAGGGTTACAACTATTACCGAATTAATTAAGATAAAAGAAACTTTTTCCGGGAAATTACTAGGTATTACTTCGCTTGATGAAAATATCAGGAAATTGAGATCAGATATAAATGAACAGGAAGAGATTTTAAAAAATCTGGCAAATAAAATATCACAAAACAGGAAGAAATCAATACCTGAAATTGAAAAAAATATTATTACAATTTTATCGCTGCTGGCAATGCCTGATGGACAAATAAAAATTACACAGAGCAATTTATCGGATTTTAACAGGGATGGAATTGATAAAATTAAGTTTTTATTCAATGCAAATAAAGGAGGTGAGTTAAATGAACTATCAAAGATTGCCTCCGGCGGAGAGCTGTCAAGACTTATGCTTAGTGTAAAATCATTGATATCACAGCGGAACCTGCTGCCAACTATATTTTTTGATGAAATAGATTTGGGCGTTTCAGGAGATATTGCCGGTAAAGTAGGAGGTATTTTACTGAAAATGTCAAAGTTAATGCAGGTTGTTGCAATTACGCATTTACCACAGATTGCAGGCAAAGGAAATGAGCATTTACTGGTTTATAAACAAACTGATGAAGATTCCACAAAATCAAAAATAAAAAAGATAAAAGATCAGGAACGAATAAATGAAATTGCCAAAATGCTTAGCGGTGATAAAATTACAAAGGCAGCTATTGAGAATGCAAAAGAATTATTGGTAACTGATATTAATTGAAATTCTTAGAAATTTATTGAGAGTTATTTGTGTATTAAATAAAATTCATTTAGGTTTGTTGTAAAATATAATTATTATAAATATAAAATTTATTTTAGGAGGAAAGTATGATTGATTTTTCATTAAGTAATAAACAAAAAGAAATCCAGGAAAAATACAGGGATTTTACTAACAGGTTAATAATTCCAAACAGGTTAAAATATGATGACCTGGCTGAGTTTCCGTGGGATATTGTAAAACAGGCATATAAAGAAGGTATAATGAATGGACCGATTCCGGTAAAATTCGGGGGAAAGGGCTTTAACATCACGGATAGTGCTGTTGCATCTGAAGAATTAGGTGCCGGATGCATTGGTATTGGTATTGGTATAGATGCCAATACACTGGCTTTAACACCATTATTATTGTCAGCAAATGAAGAACAACAAAAAAAGTTTTTTGGATTAATTAATGAGAAAAAAGGAGTTGCAGCATATTGTCTTACAGAACCGAATGCCGGCTCTGATGTAGCAGGTATTAAATCTACTGCTATAAAAAAAGGTGATAAATTTATTTTAAATGGGCATAAAAGGTTTATTACCAATGGTGAAGTAGCTACCTTCCATACGGTTTTTGCATTAACAAATCCTGAAAAAGGTGCCAGAAGCCTGACAGCTTTTGTAGTTCCAACCGATTTATCGGGTATTGATATCAAGCCGAGATTACAAAAAATGGGACAAAAAGCATCGGTTCAAAATGAAATTATTTATACTGATGTTGAAGTACCTGCAGAGAATATGTTGGGGCAGGAGGGACATGGGTTTTTAATTGCCATGAAAACTTTTGACCGCACACGTACTGGTGTTGCAGCCTTAAGTGTAGGAACTGCGAGAGCTTCGTTTGAAATTTCAAAAGATTGGGCAAAAAACAGAATTCAGTTTGGTAAGCCTATTGCAGCTAATCAGGCTATTGGTTTTATGCTTGCCGATATGGCAACTGCTATTGAAGCTGCCCGATTACTTACATGGAACGCTGCCTGGGCTTATGACACAGGTTTAAGATCAGCTTCAAAATTATCTGCTATGTCAAAATTGTATGCTTCTGATATTGCCATGAAAGTTACTACCGACGCAGTGCAGGTTATGGGTGGCGATGGATATTCAAAGGATTTTATTGTTGAAAAAATGATGAGAGATGCAAAATTGTGTCAGATATACGAAGGAACCAATCAGGTGCAAAGACTTGTGATTTCTAAAGCAATTATGAAATAAATGGAATGTTTTTAATATGAATTACGATTTGCAGGTATAATTCTTAAACAGTAATCGTAATTCGTAAACCCTAATCCCTAAATCATCTTAGAAATTATACCTGTTATCATCAATTAATTTATCTGCAATTCTTCTTCTTGCCTCTTTAACATTAACCGGAGCTACTTTAGTAAACATGTTAATTCTATCAAGTAAAATTTTCTGTTCGTCTCCTCCCGTGAAAGAACTTATTGCATCAAATGCAGCTTTATGAACTATATTGGCTGCATCAAAAACAAATACATCAAGAATATCTTTGTATTTCTTAATATATTCTTCGCCCTTCATACTTTCTAATTTTTCAATTCTTAGAAGTGTTGATTCGGCAGCATAAATCTGTATGATAATATCAGAGACATTGAAAAGAATTTCCTGTTCTTCAACAAGTTTGCGTTCAAATTTTTCAGAAACAGCACCTAAAAGTAATAAAACGGTTTTTTTGAAGTTTTTGATATATCTTCTTTTTTCTTCATAATAACTTAATTCAGTAATTCCATCATCAGTTTTCTCATCTATACCTTTAATGATGTGGTTAGCATATCTTACAACATCAAAACCTGATTTCAATGCCTTTTTAATAGTTGTATCGGCAACTAACAATCTGTTGATTTCATTAGTACCTTCAAATATTCTGTTTATTCTTGAATCACGATATGCTCTGTCAACTGATGTTTCGGCAGAAAATCCCATTCCGCCGAATATTTGAACAGCTTCATCAACAACATAATTAAGTATTTCCGATCCGTAAACTTTCAGGAGTGCAGCTTCTATAGCATATTGTGCTATGCCTTCAATAGTAGCTTTACTTTTAGGTATTCCTTTTTCAACAAGTCTTTCAATGGCTTCATCAATATTTTTAGATACTCTGTAAACTGCCGATTCGGTAGTGAACGTCCTGATAATCTGTTCGGCAAGTTTAAATTTAATAGCACCGAAGCTGGAAATAAATCTTCCGAATTGTTTTCTTTCATTAGCATAATTTACTGATTGGGTGATTGCTCTTTCAGCAGCACCGAGAACAGTACCTCCGAGTTTTATCCTGCCCATATGCAGAATATTCAATGCAATCCTGAATCCTTGCCCTCTTCTTCCTAAAAGATTTTCAACAGGAACTTTAACATCATTATAAAATATCTGTACTGTAGATGAGCCCTTAATACCCATTTTTTTCTCTTCGGGATTAATGACAACTCCGTCCCATGCACTTTCAATAATAAAGGCACTTAAAACCCTGTCATTATCAATTTTTGCAAAAACCGTTTGTAAATCTGCAAAACCACCGTTTGTTATCCACATTTTCTGGCCATTTAAAATATAATATTTACCATCTTCGGATAAAACAGCTTTGGTTTTACCTGAGTTAGCATCGGAGCCGGCATTAGGTTCTGTAAGACAATATGAAGCAGCCCATTCGCCAGAAGCGAGTTTAGGTAAATATTTTTTTTTTTGTTCATCGTTACCGTAATATAAAATCGGTAGTGTGCCAATACCTGTATGAGCTGAATAGGCAACCGAAAATGAATATCCTGCTCCCATTGCATGGCTTGCAAACATTGAGGTTACAAACGACTGATCGAATCCGTCATATTCTTCAGGTAATGATATTCCTAACAAACCCAAGTCACCTGCTTTTTGAATCAGTTCACGCATTAATCCATCTTCCTGATGATCAATTCTTTCTAAAATCGGAAAAACTTCTGCTTCAAGAAAATCTTCACAAGTCTGGACTATCATTTGCTGTTCTTCATTTATTTCTTCAGGAATAAAAATGTCTTTAGCTCCAGTTTCTTTAATCAGAAACTCTCCGCCTTTTTGTATTTTTTCAGTTTCCATAATTTAATATTTTTAGTTAAATCCATTTAAAAAAATTAATAAATTTAAAACAACTATTATGCTGATTATCAGATATTAAATTTTTAATTTTAGATAAGTTCATTTTCAAGAAGTATAAAATGAGCTTGCAAATATATAAATAATATTAAAATTCAATTTCATTAATTAAAAACCAATTGATATTATATTAAATATTATTATAAATTTGTACCAATTTTAAAAAATTATTTAACATGACTACACAAATCATTTACATTGCGATTATTATATTAGCAGTGATATTAATAATAGCCATAACATGGTCAAGGTTAAAACTTTTTTTTATCTGTTTTTTTCGAGGAAAATATAGTTTATCTTATGTAACTTTATATAAGAAATATTATATGAAAAATCCGTATGCTCATTGCATAAAAGATGAGTTTGTATTCAGAATATTTACATTTTTCGAAAAAAATAAAGATACTAAACAATTTAAAACCAACAAGGCTATTC
>CAZREZ010000216.1:0-5446 GCA_964599115.1 uncultured Bacteroidales bacterium | reverse complement strand
GAAAACTGGCTTTAATCAATAAGTCAGGCAAAGCCTCTAATACATTTTTAAAAAGTAATTTTAATATAAATCTAACAGGTATAAATTTATACTCTGAAAACCAATTGTTAAAAACCAATCCTTTGATAGCAGACAACATTTTTATTCATCTTGATAATAACCAAATATTTTTAAAAGACAGTTTACACTTTGTTGAAGCTTCTGAAGTTACCTTATCTACACTTAAATCTGAAATTATTTTTAAAGACATCTGTTTTAAGCCTGTTAACAATCAAAATATCCAAAACAGGCTGGTAAAATCCGGAAAATCATCAACTTATGATATAACAATTGACGGAATAAAAATCAAAGGATTGGAATTTGAAAAGGTTGTTACAGATAAAGCCCTTGATATTAATCAGCTAAATATTAATAACTCATCAGTAATACTTACACATTATCCCGAATTAAAACATCCTCAAAAAAAGACCCAAAAAGAATTTAATTTATATGAGGATTTTAAACATTTATTAAAATCAATACAATTACATAATATTGATTTTAATGATATTTCAATTACCTCCATTAAAAAATATTCAGATAGTACAAAAGAATTCAGTATAAACCGGATTTCAGGAGATATAACAAATTTCCTTGTTGATTCAACACATCAGGAATACAGAAACAGATTATTTTATACAGATGATATTAAATTCAATATTAACGATTATAGTTTTATTACCGGTGATAGCATGTACACTGTTTATGCCGGAAAGATCAATATATCAACAGCTTTATCACAACTACATGTTGACTCATTCAGGTTAATTCCTAATTATTCGAAATATGAATTTTCCAGAAAATTAGGTTATCAAACCGACAGAATGGATATTAGTGCTGAAAATATAATATTTGATAGGATAAATTTTTCGGATTTAATTATTGATAAAAAAATTAACATTGGCTTAGTAAATGTTAACAAACTTAATCTTTATGATTTCAGAGACAAGCGTGTTACTTTTCCCGAATGGCAAAAACGATCTCTACCTCAAAGTATGATAAGAAACTTAGATATTTACATGAAAATTGATACTGTTCAATTAAATCAGGCACATATAATTTATAGTGAAAAAGTTAAGAAATCCAAAGGCGATGGCGAGATTGTTTTAAATAATACGTTTGTTACTATAACCGATATTACTAATGACAAAGAACTTATCAGTAAGGGTGCTGTGATGAAAGCAGGAGTGACATCTTATTTGATGGGACAAGGTTTACTATTCGGGCATCTTGAATTTCCTTTGGCAAGCAAGCAGGATACATTTCATTTTAAAGCTACATTATCTCAAATGGATATCTCAGACTTTAACTCCTTGACTGAAAATTTATTCGGTGTTGCAATTAAAAGGGGGAAAGGCGGAATACGCGAATCTATTGTCATGGGAAATAATGATTATTTAACAGGCAGATTAGTGTTTCCATATCGCAGGCTTAAAATTGAACTGATAAACAAGAAAACCGGCAAAAAAGGTGGTATTGGTGATGGCATCCTTACTTTCCTTGCAAATAAAATTCTCATTAAATCCAATAATCCAAAATTTGGCAGGAAGTTAAGAGTAGGTGAAATATATTGCAGGCGCAACAAGCAGAAATCAATTTTTAATTATCTTTGGAAAAGCCAGTTAAGCGGAATTGAATCTACATTTGGTTTTAACACAAAAGAACAAAGAAAAGAAAATAAAGAATTTAAGAAGCAGCAAAAAGGGAAGAAATAATTTTTCAGGTTAGGATATTATGTCAACTAAAACAGTAAAACTACGCTTCTACGAAGAACTCAACGATTTTCTTGAAAAAGGTAAAAAGAAAAAAACATTCCTTTACCAGTTCAGCGGAAAACAGACAATAAAACATGTTATAGAAGCTCTCGGAATTCCTCATACTGAAGTTGAATTGATACTTGCTAACGGTGTTTCGGTTGAATTTGATTATCACATTAAAGACGGAGATCATATTTCTGTTTACCCTGTTTTTGAAACTTTTGATGTTTCTCCAATAATCCGTCTAAGGGAAAAACCATTAAGAAATATCAAATTTATTTTGGATGTACATCTTGGCAAACTTGCCAAAATTCTACGAATGCTCGGATTTGATACATTCTATAAAAATGATTACAACGATAGAGTGATAATAAATATATCAAAAGCTGATAATCGTATTATCCTAACCCGCAATTGCGGTATTTTAAAAAACAAATCCGTAACACATGGATGTTATATCAGGTCGGAACAACCTTATGAACAAGCTACGGAAGTACTTCAAAGATTTGATTTATTCTCACAAATAAATGCTTTTCACAGATGTTTAATATGCAACGGAGTTTTTGAATCAGTTAGTAAAGAATCAATACTATTTAAAATTCCTCCAAAGACAGCCAAATATTATAATGAGTTTCATAAATGCCCGGACTGTGGCAGGATTTTTTGGAAAGGTTCACATTATTTTAAGATGAAAGAAAAGATTGAACGAATTTATAAGTTTAGGCATCCTGATCTCGAATAAATCCTAAACATTCCATTTCTAAAATACATCTAAAGTCAAACAAATTTTGAATTAAAGCACCAAATAACAAAAAACAAATAACAAATAAATTCGAAATATCAATAATCAAAACTTGTCCGCATGGATGACCGAAACTGTTTTGGTCTTTGAATTTTCGAATATTGTAATTTATTTGAAATTTGGTGCTTGTGATTTGTTATTTTTTTAAAAAGTTCTAAATGCTTAGTTTATAGATAGGCTCTATTTAGGCAGCTAATCGGTTTCAAATTGCTTATTTCTATAAATGGAATGTCTTATTAATGAAAGTTTTTACATTCACTCCCACACCCCGCTAATCTTCTCTCCGCAGTATTTGCATTTGGCATCAATAATATTATTACTTATGATGCTGTATCCTCTTCGTTCAATTAATGTTTTATTGCAATTAGGGCAGTAAGTATTTTCGGCATTAGTACCCGGAACATTTCCGATATAAACATATTTTATTCCGGCATTCAAAGCAATATTTCCGGCTTTTTCAAGTGTGGATGTTGGAGTGGAAGGCAAATTGGTTAATTTGTACATGGGATGAAAACGACTGAAATGCAAGGGATATTCATTCAATCCGTTATCAACAAGCCAGTCGCACATTTTTTTTATCATATCAAAATCATCTGTCCAACTTGGAATAATAAGATTAGTAATTTCAATCCAGACATTTTCTTCTTTCAGTATTTTTAATGTATTCAGTACAGGTTGCAAAGTGCCTCCATTAAGCATTTCATATATTTCGTTGCTGAATGATTTCAGGTCAATGTTAGCAGCATCAACATATTTTGAAATATCCCGCAAGGGTTTTTCATTAATATAACCTGCAGTCACCAGAATATTTTTTATTCCCAGTTCCTTTGCCAGTTTAGCCGAATCATAGGTATATTCGTAAAATGCAATTGGTTCGGAGTAAGTATAGGCAATTGATTTGCATTTATATTTTTTACATTCCTCTATTAATCTCCATGGCATCAGGTCATAATTTCTTGTGTCTTTCGGTGAGCTTTGCGAAATTTCCCAATTCTGACAGTTCAGGCAAGCTAAGTTGCATCCGGCTGTTGCAATAGAAAATGCTTTGCTGGATGGTAAAAAATGGTATAATGGTTTTTTCTCAATAGGGTCAACATGGGCGGCGCAAGGATTTCCATAAGCAATTGTATATAATTTCCCTTTATTATTAACTCGTGTGCGGCAATCACCTGTTTCACCTTCTTTTAAAACACATGCCTGCGGACAAATTTGACATTTAATTCCCCGTGGAGTTTCAATATAATACATTGCCTCTTTGCTCCATTTCCACAGTTCATCAGGAGGTGGCATCCCTCCCCTGCCTGATATTTTTCCTACCTGGTTTGCTATTAAATCAATACTATTTATCCCAAGTGCCAAACCTCCCAATCCGCAAAGACTGTATTTAATAAATTTTCTTTTGCTTATATTTTTTTTATTATTTGACATCTTAGCGTAAAGTTAACTATCGTTCTATGTAAAATATTATACGTTACTAAAGATAAAAGACAAAGGTATAAAGATAAAAGTAATTAAGTTCGAAAAAATTAATTTATAATAATAAGATGCACTATTGGTAATGTTTTGAAGAATATTTCGCCCCTACGGGGCTATATTTTTATGGACGCATTTTCCTATAAACATTTCGTCCCTAACGGGACTATTTTTTTAAACTCCGTTAGGAGTTAAATGTTTATAGAACTTATTAATAACCGCAATTTTAAGCTCCGTAGGAGCGAAATATAAAACAAACTTAAAACAATAATTAGCAACTCATTTTAATTTAATCGGACAACAATGATTAAGTATATTCAAAGTAGGCGATTTCGAAGCACTTCTCTTTCAAGTTACAATAAAGTTTAAGTGGGCTACAACCGTTGATGCTACAGCTATCTCGTTTATTTTTTTATACATTGTTAGTGGCTGCCTTTCTTTTATTGGTTGTAAAATCCTTCATCTCCTATTGGTGTCCAAAAGCTATATTTTACAAACTTATTTCTTCTCTTGTCGTCAGGTATTTGTCTTACTTGATATGGCATTTCACCTGTCCTAACATTTTTCCCTGCCAAGTACGCAAAGGTCAATTCAATAATGTCAAGTGTATTCGCAATTACAATTTTTAAAAATTCACTTAATGAAGTTCTTTCCAACTTAACTTTTTTATGTTTTAATTCAATAATTGGTGCGATAATGTTTCCGTCAGTTTGCAATTCAAAATCAAAAACATTCGTGTGGTCAAGTCTATGGCCAAACCCATTTCTTAATTCTCGGATAACTTGCATAAAATAAAGTGTCTTGCCAATGAACTCTACGAAAGGGTCAGTTTCACCATATTTATTTTTCAATATTTCGTGAAAACTTGGAAAATGTGATTGCTTTGTCAAACCTTGATTTGGATAGAATCTTGTTATTATGTCCATTAAGATTTGTTCAATATGGTCAGCTTTCTGAAAAATGGTTTTGCATTTTGATTCAAGGTTAACTACCGAAGGAAGTTTATATGAAACTTTCTGATTTTTTCGTTCTTCATATTCATTTGAAACTTTGTCTTCAGCTTCTTGGTATTCGTCAATTTCCTTTTCAAGTATTGAAATTTCTGAAAGTATATCAATAGTCAAGCCTATTAATTTGCTACAGTCAACAGAACTTAATATATATTCTGGTCTGAATAAGGTCATTGCAGTTAATAAAGTCCTTGAAACAGTTTCTGATTCAGTCCCTTTGTCAATGATAAGTTTTTGAATTGTAGGTGGCAGATTGATATTTGTTCTTTCAGGGTCAATAGTGTCTGCCATAACCATTTCATAGATTGACCTTTCTTTGATTATTAAAAGTCGTCCACCAATGTTTTTCATTTCAATGATAGCAC
>CAZREZ010000215.1:0-5463 GCA_964599115.1 uncultured Bacteroidales bacterium | reverse complement strand
GAGTACTGATCTCAGAAAACAGGAAAAAATCGTTGACAGGTTAAGCGGAACAACAATTTACTATAAATATTATAAAGATGATGTTGATTATCTTTCCGAAACAAGTGATGATGAAGAATCGCTTAAAACAAAAGTTAAATGGATCTCATACAAACAACGTTTTTTTACTTCTACTCTGATAGCTGATAATTATTTTTCTAATGCAGAGATTAAAGCATTTACCGATCCTTCTGCAGAATTAAATGATCGTTACTTAAAGTCAATGTATTCGATTATTGGAGTACCTTATTCAATGATAGCCGATAATCAAAGTATTTCTATGTCGTTTTATTTCGGTCCTAATAAGTATAAAATTCTCAGGAAATACAGACTTGATCTTGAAGAACAAATTCCATTGGGCTGGAGTTTCTTTTTGCTTGCATGGATAAATATTTATGCTGTGATACCTGTGTTTGATTTTCTCGGAAGTTTTGGCTGGAACTATGGTATAATTATATTGATACTTACTATTTTATTAAAATTAGTTTTGTTTCCTATTGCATATAAAACATACAAATCAACAGCAAAGATGCGGGTGTTAAAACCTGAGATTGATGAAATTGCCAAAAAGTTCCCTAAGAAAGAAGATGCAATGAAAAAGCAACAGGCAACTATGGCATTTTATAAAAAAGCAGGTGTGAATCCTATGGCAGGTTGTGTACCGATGTTGCTTCAAATGCCTATACTTATTGCATTGTTCAGGTTTTTTCCATCCTCAATTGAATTAAGGCAGCAATCTTTTTTATGGGCTAAAGATCTTTCTTCGTATGATTCAATATGGACATTCCCTAATGGTTTTGAAATCCCGTTTTATGGCGATCATGTTAGTTTGTTTACTTTATTAATGACAGTTTCTACTATTTTCTATACCAAAATTAACAACCAGATGATGGCATCATCAAGCCAGCAAATGCCCGGAATGAAAATGATGATGTATCTTATGCCTATTATGTTCCTTGGATGGTTTAATAACTATGCCGCAGGTTTGAGTTATTATTATTTACTGGCTAACCTTATAACTTTCGGACAGATGTTTTTGATTAAGCGAACAATCGATGAGGAAAAATTATTAAAAAAAATTCAGATGAATAAAAAGAAAACTGTAAAAAAATCAGGTTTCCAGAAACGATTGGAAGAAGCAGCTAAAAAGAGAGGTAAGAGGTAATAAGTATAGAATTCAAATATCAACATAATAACAACTTAGCGTAGTATAGCTACAAACAAATCAGCTTAAGTGATAGTTAATAAAAAGTAAGCAGTCGGCAATCGGTAGTCAGCAATCGGCAGTCGGCAATCGGCGATTAACAGACTGAAGACTGAGGACTGCCGACTGAAGACTGAAGACTGAAGACTGAAGACTGATAATCAAAAAACCAATACTTTGCTAAAAAAACAAAGTTTTACAGGAAAATAGTATAACACAGGAAATTCTTCAATCTTGGTATAAAATTTGCTTTATTTTCTGATTAATTTTGATTTCAATTTATATTAAATGATGAAGAAATTTGTTTTGATAATTTTCTTGTTATGTTCTGCTTATTTACTTTCTTCTCAAACCATTAAAATTGTAAATAAAAAAAATTTTAAACCGATTGAAAACGTCGCTGTTTTTAATCTTGATAATACCAAAACTATTTTATCAAGTCCTAAGGGTGAAGCTAATCTTGAGAATTTTAATAAAAATGACATTCTGGTTTTCCAGCATACATCATACATTGAATTAATAATTCCTTTTGATTCAATTTATAAATATAATCTTCTTATAAAACTAACTGAGAAATCGGTTAATTTGAGTGAAATTGTAGTTTCCGCAAGCAAATGGGAACAGAACAAAAATGAAGTTCCTAATAAAATATTAACTATTTCGGCTAAAGAGATTGCCTTTAATAATCCTCAGACTTCTGCAGATTTATTAGGGAATTCAAATGAAGTATTTATACAGAAAAGCCAGCTCGGAGGAGGAAGCCCCATGATAAGAGGTTTTGCAGCAAATTCAATATTATTTGTTGTGGATGGTGTTAGAATTAACAATGCTATCTACCGTAGCGGTAATCTACAAAATGTAATTTCTCTTGATCCGAACATTATTGAAAGTGCAGAAGTAATTTTTGGTCCCGGAACCATTATATATGGTAGCGATGCCCTTGGTGGTGTTATGGACTTTCATACAAAAAATATTAAATTATCATATAATAATAAATCAAAAATATTAGCTAACGCACTTGCCAGATATTCAACGGCAAGTAATGAGAAAACAGGTCATTTTGATATAAATTTCGGAAGAAAAAAATGGGGACTCCTAAGTAGTGTAAGTTACAGTGATTTTGATGATCTTCGCATGGGAGCAATTTATAATGAGGAATTTGAGAGAAAGGAATATATTACTCAAATCAATGGCTTAGATTCGATTGTAAAAAACAGCAATGTAAACATACAGAAATTTTCGGGTTATAGTCAAATAAATTTAATGCAGAAAATAAGATACCGCCCTTCTAAAAGGATTGATTTTATTTATAGCTTTTTTTATTCCAACACTTCTGATATTCCAAGATATGACAGGCTGATACAATATAGTGATGATAACTTGAAATATGCAAAATGGTATTACGGTCCTCAAAAATGGATGATGCATGACCTGAAAATACTTGTTAATGATACTAATAAAATTTTTGATAATGCTCAGATCACACTTGCATTTCAGGATGTGGAGGAGAGCCGCAATAACAGAAAATATAGACAATCCGATTTAATGATAAGAACCGAAAAAGTTTATGCTTATTCGGCAAATTTTGATTTTTATAAAAAAATCAGAAAAAAGAATATATTGTTTTATGGTTTTGAAGCAGTTTATAATAAAGTAAATTCAACGGGTGTTAAAAAAAATATTGAAACAGGGGAAGTTTCTCCAGTATCATGCCGCTATCCAGACGGTGGAGGTACTTATGCTACATTTGCCGGATATATTAGTTTTAAATCAAATATTAGTGAAAAAATTACTTTTTCTACGGGTTTGAGGTATAGTTATGTTATTTTACATTCAAAATTTATTGACAAGTCATTTTTTGATTTCCCGTTTAATAAAATTGATATTAATACAGGGGCCTTGAATGGTTCATTAGGTCTGGTTTACAGGCCATCTGAAACATGGCAATTTAATATTAATGCTTCTTCTGGTTTTAGGGCGCCTAACCTTGATGATGTCGCTAAGGTTTTTGATTCGGAACCCGGTACTGTTGTTGTTCCTAACGAAAATTTGAAACCTGAATATGCCTATAATATTGATGTTGGATTAATTAAAAATATTTCTGATAAAACAGTAATTAAAGCAACGGTCTTTTATACTTATTTAATTGATGCAATGGTTAGAAGGGATTTTACTTTTAACGGACAAGATTCGATAATATATGATGGTGAACTAAGTAAAGTTGAAGCAATTGTCAATACAGGTAAAGCATATATATATGGTGGAAGTATTTCATGTAATTCTGATATTTCAAATCATTTTACTTTCAGGACAAATTTAACTTATACTCATGGTGTGGATGAAGAAGACATACCTCTCAGACATGTTGCACCTTTGTTTGGAAATACTGCAATAGGCTATAAGTCTGAAAAATTCAAAGTTGAGTTATATGCCATTTATAATGGAAAGATAAGTTATAAAAATTTATCATTTAGCGAAAGGAACAAAGCATATTTGTATGCAAAAGATGTGGACGGTAATCCTTATTCTCCTTCATGGTGGACAATGAATATTAAAGCTTCGGTAAAACTTAATCCTGTAATAGAATTAGATGCAGGTATTGAAAACATACTTAACTACCGCTATCGCCCGTATTCATCAGGAATATGTGCACCCGGGAGGAATTTTATTATTGCTATCAGAGGAAGTTTTTAGTTTTTTATAATTCTGTTTTTGATACTGTGTGTTGATAAGTTATGTGCAAGTCAAAAGAAAAAGCAGAAATTGATTTAAGAACAAGGATTAACGATTTTTGATTTAAGAAGTTAAACAAATGAATAAATTTGAATTAGAAGAACGATAAAAAGTAAGACCTGCGAGGTTTTGTTAATCAACAGGTTGTCAGTTTGTCGGTTTTCAAGGAATTCACTAAAATAAACCTAATTTTGCAAACATATAAGGTCTGTCTGAACTGGACTTAAACTTTTATCTTTTATCTTTTATCTTTTATCTTTTATCTTTATAGTGATACACCAATCCTGAAATCCAGAAAATCAGCAACATGCCGGTGAACTTTTAAACTAATACCTGTAAAAAATTTATCTGTTACTCTGAAAACCAGTCCATATCTCTGATAACAAAAATCATCAACTTTATAGGGTTTGTAAAAGTAAATACCAATTTGCTGACTGAAAATAAATCGTCCGAGCAAGAATTCATTTCCAAACATAATTCCACCTCTTTGGTAGTCGCCGCTAAAATTTTCATCTCTTTTAATTTCTTCTTTTTTAGCACCATCAACCAACCATTCCAAACCTGCTGTTAATGCATTAATTCTTCCAATCTGCCAACTTCTGCTTGTGGAAAATCCGAAAATAAAATACCTTTTGAATTCAGTATGATTTAATTGCTTTGCAGACGCAAAAAAAACAAAATCCGTTCGTTTTTCAGGAGGATTTAGTTCACGCCAGTTTGTTTTTTCTTTTTTCTTTAATTTTAATGGAAAAAAATAATAATCTATTCCCAGGCTTGCAGTCGGATAATTAATTCCTTTGTTTGGTTCATTAACACCACCATTTGAAATATGATTATAATTTGCAACAAGGTTAAGGTATAGTTTCGGATTTATTCTGTAATTAAATGTAAAATTCAGCAGAAGCGGGAATCCCAAATGTGTGCTGTAAGATTGATTATTTGGATTTTCTGTTTTATCATAAGGATTGCTCAAATATGAAAATCCTGTTCCAGCTCTTATTGAAATACTGAGCTTGTTTTGTATCCCGAAAAAAGGTTCAATATAAAATAATGAAGTAATTCCATAACCCAAAATTGCCGGATTATCAAAATCCCAAAAGGTTAATGAAAATCCGATTCTGGGATAACAATTACATACATCCCAGTCTTTTTTTCTTATATATAGCCAGTTAAAATCCAATTCTGTTCCCAATGGATATGAATTGGAAATATTACGAATATCTTTTGAATGTATAATTATGAATCCATAGTGTTGCCGTAAACCTAAGGCAAATCTGGATTTCACCGAATCACATTGAGATATTGAAGATAAATTCCATAAAAACAGGAATTGAAATAAAAGCAATAATTTTATTCTTCCGGCTACTTTCATATAAGAAATAAATCTTCTTTAAAATTAAATAAAAGTTATGACATTTCTAAACTTTTTAAAATTATATTAACAAATTTTTTCAATTTCAAATATATTTTGTTATTTTTGATTTTTT
>CAZREZ010000214.1:0-5474 GCA_964599115.1 uncultured Bacteroidales bacterium | reverse complement strand
ATAACAATATATAAACCCCTATTTTAGCAACCATGTTTTTTCAATTAAACCTATATTTTCATTATTATAATCAACAGTTGTAACATATTGCATTGTTGGGGTTATATCATTATATAAAGGACCTGCTGAAATTAAAATAAAATTATTTGGCCTGAAGGAGATATTTCCCGAATAAAAATTAAATGTACCTGCATTATCAAAATTCTTGGTAATAGAATAATCAAAACTTAATCTGATTTTTTTTCTTCTATCGGTACCAAGCCACGCCCATAAGTTCCAGTCTGCCGGTTTTTTCAAATTCGATAGTTCCACCTTGTCCGGTCAATGATGTTCGTGAAGAATCAACTTTAACATAATTTGCATCCGGGCGTTGAAAATAATGAACCGATGAACGTTGTATGTTTGTCATTGAAACCGAATCGCCTGTAACATGACTGGCTACTGCTTTCAACTTAAAATAATATGTTTTGTCCTTCCAATATTTAGAACTTGCCGAATTTCAGGCTTAATCCAACAGAAAAGCCATTCAGCACATGAGAACCGGTATTTATAAGATTGATGTTTGAAGTAATTCTGTATTTGCCTCCAATCGAAAGACGCATAAAAGAAATTAGGTTTAATTCTATATTAACTCCGGGTTCAATAATGAAGAAAGCATCAGAGTCATATATATCCCACTCATCATGATCTCTTGACCAATGATTATTGCTAGTATAGGCAATTCCACCAGCACCGATAATAATAGGGAAACTAACATGTACCGGTCTTTGGGGCATAATTACAGGGGCTAAAAGCAATCCACCATAACCACCAGTAAGATAGAATTTTTTATTATCATCAATATCGTTAAAATATATATCGTTGATAAAACCAAAACCTGCTATTCCAAGTGTAAGTTTATGATTAATAATCCAACCACCCTCGGCACCTATCAGAATTGCATCCTTATTATCTATCTGGGAATAATATAAGTTCATTGCCCCATATCCTCCATGATTAATATTTTCGCCACCAAAGATAGTTTTCATTTGTTCGTTATCCTGAGCATAAGAAATTAGAAAAACGAAAGAAAGTAAAACCGATAAAATAGTTCCTTTTACTAATTGTGTGTTTAAATGTTTGTTTTTCATCTTGTTGTGTTTTTTATTATAATTATTTAATTTTAGATGATTTATTACTTTTTAGCAAGTAAAAAGATTTTTTTTATGACTCAGTTTTTATCTCAGCTAATTTCTCTTTAGACTTTTTTGCCGGTATATATTCCGGGTCGGCATCTTTCCAAATATCATTCGCAACCTTCAGGTATTCAATTGCTTTTTGTGTATCTCCCATATCGAAATATAAAAGAGCAAGTTCATAATTATTTTCCGGATTGTAGGGTGAAGCTTTTAAGGTTATTAATAAATATTCCTCTGCTTTCCTCAATTTATTTAGTTTTCTGTAACATCGTCCTATAAATCTGTTCATTTCAAATCCTGTCGGTTGAAGCTCTAATACCTTTAAGTAGCTTTCTATTGCCTTTTCATATTCGCCCGTAATTTCATAAATTCTGGCTTGACCATAAAAAATTATTATTTGCAAAACATCTTCTCCAAAATCATTCATTAATTTTTCGGCTTCAATAATTGCTTTCCTCGCATTATCAACATCTTCAAGTTCGAGATATACAAGCAAATATCCAAAATATACAACTTTATCAACAGGTGTTTCAAATTGTGTTTCAATTTCTTTAAGCATCTTAAATGCTTTATCATCTTTATTTGCCTTAGTATATTTATCAATATCAAAAACTCTTGAAACCAGAGTAGTTTTTGGAGATGAATTTTTTTCCATTTCTTTAAACTTCAGCTCCATATATTTAACTGATTCATTCATTTGTCCTACTAATTCATAATACGACTCAAGAGAGCTATACACTTCCATACTATCAGAAGAAGTTTTACATTTTTTTAATGCTTTCAGATTTTGATCAATGGTTTCAGTAAAATTTCCAAGTCGCATTTCCAACCTTGCTAAATCAAGCAATAATGATACTTTTTCGGTCTCTATCAAAAGGGCTTTCTCATAATAAGGTTTTGCCTGTTCATAATCACCTTTAATAAAATACAATTTACCAATATTTCTGTATGATTTATAGTCTCCCGGAAATTGTTTTTCATATTGCTGGTAATAATCAAGGGCTTTATCATATTCTGCCATTTTCACGTACAGATTTCCAATTGTTGTCAGATAATTATATTGTTCAGGATCAATTTTTAAGATGAACGCATATTGAGAAATTGCTTCTTTAATCTGATTTTTAATATTATATATAGCTGCAAGAGTAGCATGCCCTTGAATATCATCAGGAAAAAGCTCAACCCACATTTTTAAAATAGCAAAGGATTTTTCAGGTTCTAATGTTATTGTGTAATAAAAATATTTAGAAAGAAACTGAAGTCTTTCAGGTAATTTATAGAGATTTTGCATAACCACCTGAAGAGATTCTCTTGCTTTTTTCACCTGATTAGTACTGAAATAAAATTCGGCTAAGACTAAATAAGCAAGTATGAAATCCTCATCTTCCTTTATCGCTTTTTCAACATATTCAGTTCCTTTTGACCAGTTGTTATCAATATTAATCAAGCTGTGTCCTTTTGAAAAATTTTCAAGAGCAGTGAAGGAATTAGTAAATATCTCAGATAAAGGAAGGTCATTTACTTCCTCCAAATGTGTTTCTGGAATTTCCAGATCTTTCTTTAATTGTAAAGTAAGTTCATCTATTAAATTAAAAATATCCGTTCCTGTAAAAATATTTTCTGTTAAAAGTTTTCCTGTATTAGTTTCAAAAAGATTAACTTTTATAGAATAATCATTATTTTGCTTTGTAAAAGAACCGGTTAAAAAATAATTCAGATGATAATAATCTGCGATTTTCTTTTCTAAAGTAAATGGTAATCCTACACCTTTAGGAAAACCAAATTCTTTTAATTTATTGATAAAATTAAAGCTTGATCTAATATTTATAAAAATATCTTGCGAAAGATCATAATCAATCATAGTTGAAATTGCATATTGTAACCAGTTCAGTGTAGAATCCTTTGTTTCATTTTCAAAGAAAAATACGGCTATCTTTTTTCTGAATTCAGGTTTTAGCATCACTCTTTCAATTTTCTCGCCTTCCTCATTCTCAATAGTAACAGCAGTTGTTGCTGCTCCAAGGTCTTTACCTTTAAAAATAAAAAACAAAAGCAGTATAGTAAGGAAAAAATTACCAGGTACTACGATTCTTTCAAGTTTAGTCCATTTATTTCGTCCCGGTTTACCGTGAAAATAAGTTAAAAGCAATACCGTAGGAATTAATGAAAGAAATATCACCCAGGTAAAATCAGTTAGGTATGGAGAAAGCAAATAACTTGACACAAAATACGACACTACTTGAACAATGATCCATGAACTTATCAGGTAAGCTGCAAAGAATTGTATAATCCTTCTTTCCCAGAGATCCTTAATTATTGATTTTTTCTCATATTGCGAAGAAGGAGCAGTATCACTGTAAAGCACTTCAAATATTTCTAATGATTCATTTACTCCTTTTAGTTCTTTTTTACCAATAGATTTTGAAATTATTTCCGCTTTATTTCGTATTTGGTGTCTTACATCTTCCGAAATACAGATTCCATTTGGCTTTGCAAGAGGTTCGATACGTGCAGCAGTATTAACGGCAGATCCGAAAACATCATCTTTTTCAAATACAGTATCCCCTATATGAATTCCTGCACGGATGGTTAATTCTTCGTCTTTTAATCTCTTTTGTATTGCAATTGTACATCTTACAGCCTGTATAGCACTTTCAAACATTATTAACAATCCGTCACCAATTTCTTTTATCACCTTTCCTTCAAAAGATTCAACAATTGGAAATACAATTTCTCTTTGTTGCTGTAACAACTGCATTGTATACTGCTCATTTTCTTCCATCTTTTTTGTATATCCGACTATGTCGGTAAATACAATTGCAGCTAACCTGTGTTTTTTATCATTTGTCATGATTTCTATGCTTTAATTTTTTATAGAACTTCTGTTAATAAGTCTAAAGCTTAAGTGTCAAAAATATAAAAAAAATCGTATTTACAACGAATTAATGATAATAATAGTTTTTAATTTATAACTTGATTTAAAACCAACTTAGTACCTTATTAGAAGACAGTTCCTGTCTATTCATCACGATGAACTGTTTCAGATGAAAAAGCCGGAAGGCAAACTGAAGCATATTCTGCATCTTCAGCAAAGGGGCAACTGTATCTCACCCATTGATATTTTTCTGCATTATATGCCTCACCGGCTCCAACGACAATTTCCGATTCTCTTGTCTCTATTTTCAGCTTTCCTTTTATAACAATTGTGTATTCATCAAATTCAGGCGTCTGACCCGGTTCTTCCCAACCGGAATGACAAACCATACGAGCAATACTTACTTCGGAAGTATTTGTATTAACATTACCAACGAATTCCTCAATTACTTTTGGTATGTTACCACATGATTTTATGGTTGTTGGTTTTTTTATATACATGTTTACTATTTAATTTCAACTGTGATCATTCCTTCAATTTCTCCGTAATGTTCTTCTTCTGAAAATTTTGAAATATCGTAATCAAAGCAAAATTTCAGGTCTTTTTTTGACAAGTAGTTTTTATGAATTAATATCTTTTGTATCTGGTCTTCTATTTCAAAATATTGACTTTCTTCTTCTTGTTCTTTCTGCTATTTTCTATTGTTGTTAGATTAATCCCGAAGGGATTATATGTTTATAGCATTAAAGATTCCATTTGTTTATACGACCCCGACGGGGTCGAATGTTTTATTCGTATCTGTTTTTCTATAAACATTTGAATCCTTCGGATTCTGGTCCTTTGTTTCATCATTTAATTTTACATAAATCTGCTAATCGAAACATAATCCTTAATGTACTCGGGAATAATGTTTCTACATTTGGGTTTTAGAGCTTTAAAATCATTGATATTAAAAACCGGGTTAACATTTAATTCTGTAAACTGTTTTTTCTCAATAATGACTTTTACTTTATTGTCAAGCAGCAAAAAGTCAATAAAACCGTTTTTAGTCTTTTCAAAATTTTCTCCAAGTTCATTTATTGATTGTTCTGTTATTTTTGTGTTGTTCTCAAAAACAACATTTGCTTTTCCGTTTTGGTCGTTAAGCAGTTGCCAACCTGCTTCTTTGAGTAATCTGTTGTTATATTACTAAAATATAACACTTTGTGCCCAATTTTATATATTGTGTGTTGAGGTTCGTTCATTTTTTTAATCAATTAAGTTTTTAAATCATGGAAACAAAATTAAATAAATTTGCCAAATATTATAAGGCTCATCATCTTCACTGTCAAGGTTTAAATTATAGTCGAGTAGGTAAGGGGAATTACGGCTCAATGGAAAAAATGGGGGGAGTATAGAATTAAATTAGTATAATTGCATTA
>CAZREZ010000213.1:0-5489 GCA_964599115.1 uncultured Bacteroidales bacterium | reverse complement strand
AATAAAGGAATTACTAAACTAAATTATACTTAAAAAATCGCTGAGTACTCGGGACTAATATTCAAAAATCGTCAAAAGAATCAAACTGTGTGTCAATTAATTAGAAAGTCATCCGATTGCTATCATTGCAAATTTATACTTTTTATACAAAACTCATCTATCAATAACACAATTAAAATGTTAATCTGGTATTTAAAATTCTAATTTATCAGAATTTATGCCTGTGCAGTAGGACCCCCAAAGTTGATCGGAGGTAAGATTTCTCCTGGGGTTGGTTCCTTGATAGTGCCATGCATAGATTCATATTTGCCTACATTATCCTGTAAAGCTCTAAGTAGTCTTTTTGCATGTTGAGGTGTTAATATTATTCTTGATTTCACCTTTGCCTTAGGAACGCCGGGCATGATTTTAATAAAATCAATAATAAATTCGGATGTTGAATGTGTTATCATGGCTAAGTTTGAATAAATACCTTCCGCCATTTCTTCACTTAATTCGATGTTTATTTGTTTTTGTTGTTTTTGTTCAGGCATATTTCTTGATTTTTAAATAAAATATTATTTAAGTTCATCTTCTAAATCTAAGCTTTCTTCTTTCTTTGCATCCATTAGTAAATCATATTCTTCTTTTGAGCCGACAATGATATTATCATACTCTCTTAATCCGGTACCTGCAGGAATTTTGTGACCAACAATTACATTTTCTTTCAATCCAAGTAGATTGTCGGATTTGGCATTTATTGCGGCCATAGTTAAAACTTTTGTAGTTTCCTGGAATGAAGCAGCAGAAATAAAACTGTTGGTTTGTAGTGAGGCTTTTGTTATTCCTTGCAACACCTGCCGTGCAGTTGCCGGTTGGGCATCTCGTGATTCTATTAATTTTTTATCTTTTCGTTTAAGAACAGAATTATCATCTCTTAATTTCCTTGCGCTAACAATTTGGCCGGATTTAAACATTTTAGAATCACCCGGGTCAATAATAATTTTTTTACCGAATATTTCGTCATTTTCACCATGAAAGACAATTTTGTTAACCAGTTCACCTTCAAGAAATTTTGTATCACCTGGGTCGGCAACTTCAACTTTACGCATCATCTGGCGAACGATCACCTCAAAATGTTTATCATTAATTTTAACTCCTTGTAAACGATATACTTCCTGGATTTCATCAACAATATATTCCTGAACTTTCATCGGTCCTTTAATTGCAAGGATATCGGCCGGTGTCATAGCACCTTCTGAAAGTGGTGTTCCTGCTTTAACATAATCATTTTCCTGTGCAAGTATTTGTTTTGATGTAGAAATCAGATAATGCTTTTCTTCGCCGGTTTTTGAAGTAATAATGACTTCACGGTTTCCTCTTTTCAATTTTTTTCCAAAAGAAACAACACCATCAATTTCGGAAACAGAAGCAGGGTCAGAAGGATTTCGGGCTTCAAACAATTCTGTAACTCTTGGGAGACCTCCTGTGATATCACCTGATTTTCCGATAGCTCTTGGAATCTTTACTAAAATTTCTCCGGCTTTAATTTTTTTGTTTTCATCAACTATTATATGTGCTCCAACGGGAATATCATAAGATTTGATCACTTGATTATCTGAGGATAATATTTTGATTGTCGGATTTTTAGTTTTAATTCTTGTTTCAATAATCACTTTATCATGATAACCTGTTTGTTCATCAGATTCAACTCTGTAAGTTTGACCTTCAATAATATTTTCAAAAGTAATTTTTCCGTCAACTTCTGATAATATAACAGCATTATAAGGATCCCAATCGCTGATAAAATCACCTTTTTTAACTTTATCACCATTTTTAAAATAAAGATTGGCACCATAAGGAATATTTCCTGATGTTAATACAATGTTTGTATTTTTATCAATGATTTTCATTTCAGCAGACCTACCTATAACGATGTTATATTTTTCACCTTTAGAATTTGTATATTTAACTGATCTGAGTTCTTCAAATTCAATAATGCCGCCATATTTGGCTTCAATTCTTGATGATATAGCAATGTTTGATGCAGTACCTCCAACGTGGAATGTTCTGAGGGTTAACTGAGTACCGGGTTCACCAATTGATTGAGCTGCAATAACACCAACTGCTTCTCCTTTTTGAACCATTAGTCCAGAAGCAAGATTACGACCGTAGCATTTTGCACAAACCCCTTTTTTGGCCTCACAAGTTAAAACCGACCTGATTTCAACAGATTCAATTGAAGATTCTTCTATCTGTTTTGCAATCTTTTCAGTTATCTCGTCTCCTGCTTTAATAATTAATTTTGCGGTTTGTGAATGATAAATATCATGGAGAGCAACTCGTCCTAAAATCCTGTCGTATAATGTTTCTACAATTTCTTCATTTTTCTTCAGAGCAGTAATTGTAAGACCTCTTAAGGTACCGCAATCTCTTTCAGAAATAATAACATCCTGAGAAACATCAACAAGACGACGGGTTAAATAACCGGCATCGGCTGTTTTAAGAGCTGTATCAGCCAAGCCTTTTCTAGCTCCATGAGTTGAAATAAAATATTCAAGTACTGATAATCCTTCTTTGAAGTTGGATAGAATCGGGTTTTCAATTATTTCACCACCTTTTGCACCTGATTTTTGTGGTTTTGCCATTAAGCCTCTCATTCCTGATAACTGGCGAATTTGTTCTTTTGATCCTCTTGCTCCTGAATCCAACATCATATAAACCGAATTGAATCCTTGCTGGTCTTTTGCTAATTGATTCATTAAAGTGTGAGTGAGATGCGAATTAGTATGTGTCCAAATATCAATGATTTGATTGTATCTTTCGTTATTTGTTATGAATCCCATATTATAGTTTGACATAACTTCCTGAACTTCGTTATTTGCGTCTTTAATAAGTTTTTCTTTAAGTTCAGGAATAATGATGTCACCCAGGTTAAACGAAAGTCCTCCGTCAAATGCCATTTTAAATCCCAGATTTTTGATATCATCAAGGAATTGAGCAGTTATTGCTGTACCTGTTTTCTTTAAAATATTACCGATAATATCACGTAAAGCCTTCTTGGTAAGTAATTGGTTTATAAATCCGTATTCTTCGGGTACAACCATATTAAACAAAATACGGCCTACAGTTGTTTCAATTAATTTATCAATTGTTTCGCCAGCTTCTTTATCTTTGATCTTTACATTGATAATAGCATGTAAATCAACTTTTCCTTCATTATATGCAATTATTACCTCTTCGGGTGAATAGAATCGATATCCTTCCCCTTTCAATATATGTTTCTCAGTACTTTTTCGCCCTTTGGTCATATAGTAAAGTCCCAATACCATATCCTGTGAAGGAACAGTAATTGGAGCACCGTTAGCAGGATTTAAAATGTTATGAGATGCAAGCATTAATATCTGTGATTCAAGAATAGCTGCGTTACCGAGTGGAACATGGACTGCCATCTGGTCTCCATCAAAGTCGGCATTAAATGCTGTACAAACTAATGGATGTAATTGTATGGCTTTACCTTCAATTAATTTGGGTTGGAATGCCTGGATTCCGAGTCGGTGCAAAGTAGGAGCACGATTTAAAAGAATCGGGTGCCCCTTCAAAATATTTTCAAGTATATCCCAAACAACAGGATCTTTACGGTCAACGATTTTTTTAGCTGATTTTACTGTTTTAACTATACCTCTTTCAAGCATTTTGCGAATAATAAAAGGCTTGAACAATTCGCTTGCCATATCTTTCGGAAGTCCACATTCATGAAGTTTTAATTCAGGTCCGACAACGATAACCGAACGTCCTGAATAATCAACTCTTTTACCTAAAAGATTTTGACGGAAACGACCTTGTTTTCCTTTTAAGCTGTCGCTTAAAGATTTAAGAGCCCTGTTAGATTCGGTTTTTACAGAACTGGCTTTTCTTGAGTTGTCAAATAATGAGTCAACGGCTTCCTGCAACATACGTTTCTCATTACGCATTATTACATCGGGAGCTTTTATTTCAATTAATCTTTTTAGTCGGTTATTTCTGATGATAACCCTTCTGTAGAGATCATTAAGGTCGGAAGTTGCAAATCTTCCACCATCAAGCGGAACCAAAGGACGTAATTCGGGAGGAATTACAGGAACAACTTTTACAATCATCCATTCAGGGCGATTTTCAATACGGTTTCTGGCATCCCTGAAAGCTTCAAAAACCTGTAATCGTTTTAGTGCATCTGCTTTACGTTGCTGGGATGTTTCGGTGTTTGCTTTATGTCTTAATTCATAAGAAAACTTATCAAGGTCAAGACGGGCTAAAAGGTCACATAATGCTTCGGCACCCATTTTTGCAATAAATTTATCTGGGTTGCTATCGTCTAAGTATTGATTTTCAGGTGGAATGCTATCCATTATGTCAAAATATTCTTCTTCGGTAAGGAAATCAAGATATTTAATACCATCAGCTTCTTTAATACCCGAGTTTATTACAATATATTTTTCATAATAGATAATTGATTCAAGTTTTTTTGTTTGTAAACCGAGCAAAGCACCGATTTTATTTGGTAATGACCTGAAGAACCAGATATGAGCCACAGGAACAACCAGTTGGATATGTCCCATTCTTTCTCTACGTACTTTTTTTTCGGTTACTTCAACGCCGCATCTGTCGCAAACTATACCTTTATAACGAATTCTTTTATATTTTCCGCAATGACATTCCCAGTCTTTAACAGGGCCAAAAATTCTTTCGCAGAATAATCCGTCTCTTTCAGGTTTATATGTCCTGTAATTGATAGTTTCAGGCTTTAAAACTTCACCACATGAACGTTCAAGAATTGCTTCTGGTGAAGAAATACTAATTGTTATTTTAGAAAATTCTTTATTTACGGTATTATCTTTTCTGAAAGCCATATTTTGAAATTAATAAGTAGTTAAATTTGTTAATCAAATGTAATGTTTAATCCAAGTCCTCTTAATTCATGTACTAGAACATTGAATGATTCAGGGATGCCTGGAGTTGGCATGTTTTCACCTTTAACAATTGATTCATATGCTTTAGCTCTACCAATAACATCATCGGATTTTACTGTAAGTATTTCCTGAAGAACGTTAGCAGCACCGAATGCTTCAATTGCCCAAACTTCCATTTCTCCGAATCTTTGTCCTCCAAATTGTGCTTTACCACCAAGAGGTTGCTGAGTGATTAATGAATATGGTCCTATTGAGCGAGCATGCATTTTATCGTCAACCATATGATGTAGCTTCATTATGTATATATAACCAACAGTTGCCGGCTGATCAAAACGCTTGCCTGTGCAGCCATCATAGAGGTAAATTTTACCATTCTCTGGCAACTCAGCTTTTCTCAAATATTCGTTTATCTGGTCAATAGTGGCACCATCAAAGATTGGGGATGAAAATTTTAAACCTAATTTTTTTCCTGCCCAACCAAGTACGGTTTCGTAAATCTGACCAAGATTCATTCTTGAAGGCACACCCAAAGGATTAAGAACAATATCAACAGGAGTTCCA